>CAKZNR010000088.1 GCA_937129725.1 uncultured Cellvibrionales bacterium
AATACCTTTTTTATGTCGTTCATACTGTTCTCCTATTGGTCGTAATCGGCGTGGTCGGGTGTCGCGAGTGGCCCGATCACAATACGCGTTTCGTCTTCAGTGCCACCGCCAAAGTAGCTGGCCGGGTAGCCCTGCTTTGCTTCCAGACTGGTATGCAATCGCTTGGCAAAGCGCTCGAACAGAGCCCACGAGGCTTTGTTGCTTGGGTTAATGGTGCACTGGATATGAGTGATCATTCGACAGGGCGGCCGCAACATCAGCTCGTCCAGCAGTTTCTCGGCCAGGCCGTGGCCTTGCATATCCGGGTGTACCACTATTTGCCAGACGAACAGGCTGGTGGTTTCACGCGGATCCAGCATGGCACTGACAAACCCTATTACCCGGTCGTCGACCTCGGCAATCACGCTGGTATCGGCAAACAGGTCGCACTGCAGGATATTGCAGTAGACCGAATTTCGATCAAGCGGAGGGCATTCGGCAATCAGCTTGTTTACGGCTGCTCCATCCTTGGGTTCGGGCATTCGAAAGGAAATAGTTTTTCCATTTCGCTCAACTTCATCCCAGGTTAATTCATTCATCTCTAAGTATTTTCCTTGTGCGAAAAGCAAAGCAGCGCCAGAGAAAGCCAATTATTAGCTGCCTCAATTACGCTTGTGTGTCAGAAACGGCGTCTATAATAGCAAATATTTATATAGAGCTCTATGTATGTAGGGTCATACTTGCTGCAATTCAAGGCCCCGCCCGGCGGGTGCAGCGCTATACTTCACTGCAAATGGAGGATTCTTGTTGGAACCAATTGATGAGGTACTGACCAATCTGCGCCGGGTGATACGGGCAACCGATCTTCACTCGCGCCAGCTTTCCAAAAAGTCAGGGCTAACCGCACCACAGCTGCTGGTGATGGTGACTATTCAGAAACATCCCGAATACACCATTAGCGAAATCGCCAAAGAGATCAGCCTGTCCCAGGCCACCGTAACAACCATTGTCGACCGGCTGGAAAAGCGTGAGCTACTGCATAGGGTGCGCAGCGACGTGGATCGCCGCCGGGTTCACCCGCAACTCACTGAATCGGGCAAAAAACTGATTGCGGCGGCACCAACGGCACTGCAGGACAGCTTTGTTGAACAGTTCGAGCAACTGGAAGACTGGGAGCAAGCCTACCTGGTTGCCGCACTGAAGCGGGTGGCACAGATGATGGACGCCGAGCGCATCGACGCATCGCCCTTGTTGCATGTGGGTGACATCGACACGCGGGCCCAGGAAGCTGACGAACCCGCTGCCAGTAGTTAGCTGGGCTAATCCACCCGCCGGTAGGTGTCGCGAATGGTTGCCGCCTCAGTAGTGCGGATGAAGCTCATTACGTCGCCATCAATCGAAAACTCGGCCTGGGAATCGCCCAACCCATCGCCCTGCATGTAATCGGGCACCTTGTCGATCAAAGGCCGCATATTCAGCATATTGCCATCTACTTCATAGGTGCCCATTTCGGAAATCAACGGTCGGTATTCGGCCAAGCGCTGTTCACTGCTTAGTTTGGGGCCGCCCATAGCACCCTCACCCGACTCCGAACGAAGCGGTCGCTGCTCGTCACCGGTAATGCCAAGCTGGCTGTAATAGCCGCTCTCGGTAAAGATAAACATACGCGGGTTGGCCGCGGGCGTAACCCGGTCGAACTCTTCACCGGTTTCCCAGGAAACCGCTGTCAAATGGGTACCTTCGTACGACCACACACCCACCAGGTCGGGATTGGCCTGCGCCGAGAAAGACACTAGCAGAGCAGCAGCTGCCAGAATAATTGATCGCATTATTTCCCCCTTCAGAATGCAAACGAGCTGCAATATTGCGCGTCACATCTAATTAGGTCAAATACTGCTTGAGCCACTTTGTAACCCTAATAGGGTACATACTGCCTGAGCACAAAGGTTAGACTGGCAAACAAAACGGGGGACACCTTTATGCACAAATCGCACCTGCCAACCGCAACCCTGCTGCTGGCCGCAATATACAGCGCAGGCACCAGCGCAGCACCAGACCTGGAAGGCACATGGATTCTGTTTGGAGGCGAAGACTTCTCGGCACCCGCTCGCACGCCACTGAACACCCGCCTGCAGGAAAGCTACGACTTCGCCCATGACGACCCCTCACTGGACTGCATTCCGGCAAGTTGGACGAGGGTGTACTCAAACCCCAATACACCCCTGGAGATCATCCAGCAGGACGATCAGGTAGTAATTAACTTCGAGCTATTCGACATTCGCCGCACCATTCCGCTTATCGAACCGGGCGAAGCCGCCCACCACCGCCTGGCCGATCCGAACAACCCCACCCTGGGCGATAACCTGGGCTGGTACGAGGGGGACGAACTGGTGGTTCATGGGGTGAATTACGGCGATCAGTACCGGGTTCTTACCACTATTCGTGGCTGGGCCGGTTTGCAGCAAAGCCCACTGCTGGTCACCGAAGAACGCTATCGACGCAGTTCCGAAGACGAACTGGAGCTCACCATTACCCATTACGACCCACTGATGTACACCAGACCACTTGGAGTAGTTTACGAACTGGACGCCGAATACGAGTGGCAGGTGGCACCCTATAACTGCGAGCCCGAGGAAGCCTCGGTTAACACATTGGCTCCTTGAGCCGGAGGAAATCATGAAAGCATTTGTACTCTTTGTTTCGCTTTGTCTGTTGACACCCTTTAGCCTGGCCCACCATTCGGTACCGGTTAATTTTGACACCTCGGATACCATCACCGTCAGCGGAGTGATCACTCATGCCAAGTGGATCAACCCTCACTCCCAGATTTACCTGGACGTCACCAACGAGGACGGCAGCATCACCCCCTGGCTGGTCGAAATGAATGCCCTGAATACCATTCAACGGCTTGGCCGACAGCTGGACATGTATCCTGAAGAGTTCGTTGTTGGGGATGAGCTCACCGTGATAGGTTGGCGCGGCCGCAACATGAATGCGGTTTACTTTCGCAAGGCAACCCTGGCCAACGGCAAAGAAATTATCTGGGAGTCGCGATTGGACCCAGACCTGACGCGCGTTGAGACGTTTGATTGACCGAAAGCGATGCAGCCCAACCCTGGCTGCATCAGGCAACCCGCCTGCTGCAGGAAGCCGGCACCTCCAGCTTCGGTAAAGCCCTGTCGCAACATGCCCTGGCCCAGAAGCAGATCGACTTTGTTGCCATTAACCTGCATAGCAGCAACTACCAATTAATCGAACGACTTGGCGCACTCAGCGAGCAGCAACAAAGGGTAGCCGATACCGCCGACCGGCATGACACCTTTCGCTTCGACCCCAACAGCGAGTTGGTACAGCGCATTCGCAATCCGCGCACCCGCGTTTTCGCCAGCCGGGTGCGCTTTACCGATACACGCAAGAAGCGCTATCACGACCTCTTTTACGAACGCTTCGATCTGGTCGACCGGGTATCCGTTATCACGGCGCTGGGCGACTACTGGTTGGTCAGTAACTTCTATCGCACGCGCGATTCCGGACCTTTTTCAGACAGCGAAGAAGACGACATGCTGGTTTTTGGCGAATGGGTGAACAGCCTGGCTGCAGTGCACCTGCGCTCACGCCTGAGGTTGCAATTGGCCGCCGCAGACAACTCCCAAACAAAAGCCGGCCTGGCATTGGCGTTCAGGGAATTGAGCCCGCGAGAGCTGGACGTAGCCGCGCGACTTGTTTGCGGGATGGGCAATGCCGAAGCCGCGCAAGACCTTGGCATAGCGCTTGAAACGGTGCGCACCTTGCGCCGCCGACTGAAACAAAAAAGCGGCTGCGAGAATCCGGCGGCCCTGCTCAGGCACGCATTGCTGCGACTGGGTTAAAGCGCTTGTTGGGATATGGCTGCCATGGTGCCCTGGCACAACTGCTGCAAGTCGTCATTTTGCATAATGTAGGGCGGCATCAGGTACACCAGCTTACCGAACGGGCGCACCCACACTCCCTGCTCCACCAGAGCCGGCTGTAACCGATTCATATCCACAGGCTGCTGCATCTCGATGACGCCAATGGCACCCAGCACCCGCACATCGGCAACTCCGGGCTGATCGGCTATGCCGGACAAGTGCCCCTCCAACCCGACCTGAATGCGCTGCACATTCGCCTGCCAACCCGTTTCCTGCAGAAGATCGATACTGGCACTGGCCACGGCGCAAGCCAAGGGGTTGGCCATAAAGGTTGGCCCATGCATAAACAAGCCCGGCTCGGCGCTGCAGATGCCGGTTGCAATCTCATCCGTGCAGAGGGTGGCGGCCAGGGTCATGTAGCCGGCGGCCAGGGTTTTCCCCAGGCACAGGATATCCGGCGATATACCGGCCCACTCGCAACCAAACAGCTTGCCGGTGCGGCCAAACCCGGTGGCAATTTCGTCGGCAATCAGCAACACCCCGTGCTGGTCGCAAAGGCGCCTTGCCTCGGCCAGCCATTGCGGGTGATAAAACCTCATGCCGCCAGTGCCCTGCACCACCGGCTCAAGAATCAGTGCGGCAATTTCGTGAGCGTGCTGCTGCAGTGTCTGCTGCAGCGGCTCGATAGATGCGGGGTTCCAGTCGTCGCCGAAACGGCAGGATGGCGACTCAACAAAGAACTGCTGCGCCAGCATGCCGCGAAACAGATGGTGCATACCGGTATCCGGATCGCAAACTGACATGGCCGCCCAGGTATCGCCGTGGTAGCCGCGCTTGAGAGAAAGAAACCGGTGTTTGCCCTGCACACCCTTGGCCTGCCAGTACTGGGCAGCCATCTTCATTGCCACCTCGACACTAACCGACCCCGAATCGCACAGAAATACGCGACTTAAACCGGCCGGAGTGATTTGCACCAGCTGCTCGCCAAGCCGTGTGGCCGGTTCGTGAGTAAGGCCACCAAACATCACGTGGGCAAACTGCTCTGCTTGCTGCTGCAATGCCCGATTCAGCACCGGGTGATTGTAGCCATGCATGGCCGACCACCAGGACGACATGCCGTCCAGCAACCAGCGGCCGTCCTGCAGCTGAATGCGCACGCCTTCTGCCCGTTTTACCGCAAACAGGGGCGAAGGTTGCAACACCGAACTATAGGGGTGCCAAAGCACCTGGCGGTCGCGCTCAACCAGTTCCGCGCCATTTTCTGAAGATTTCTGCTGCATGATGAGCCCTGTCACATACAAATTCAGTTGCTATCCGGGGTCGATAGCATACCTGATTGAATCCATTTGATAGAATGCGCGCCGACACGAAGCCCGGCCATTACCCCTGGGAACAACCACATGATTGACCTCAGCCGAGAACCCAACACCTATATTCTGACTGCCACCTGCCGCGCAGGCACCGGCGTGGTAGCTGCCGTGTCGGGTTTCCTGGCCGAAAACAACTGCTACATTCTCTCGCTGGAGCAGTTTGACGACGAGTCGACCGCGAAATTTTTCATGCGAGCCGTATTCCGACCCGAGGCCGGTGCGCCATCGATTGAACAGATAGACAGCCAATTTGGCGCCGTGGCCGAGCGGCTGCAAATGCAGTGGCAAATGCACAACCCGCGCAATCGCACGCGGGTAATGATTCTGGTTTCCAAATACGACCACTGCCTGAACGACCTGCTGTATCGCCACCGCACCGGCGACCTGCACATGGAAATAACCGCTGTGGTCAGCAACCACGAAGACCTGCGCCCGCTGGTAGAGCGCGAGGGGCTGCCCTTCCATCACATGCCGGTAACCGCCGACAGCAAAGCCGAGCAGGAAGCCCGCATACTGCAGCTGGTGGAATCGACCGGTACCGAGTTGGTGCTACTGGCGCGCTATATGCAAATTCTATCCGCCGAAATGGCCGACTCCCTCAGCGGCCGCTGCATTAACATTCACCATTCATTTTTGCCCGGCTTCAAGGGCGCCAAGCCTTACCACCAGGCCTACGAGCGCGGCGTTAAAGTAATCGGAGCCACCGCCCATTACGTCACCTCCCAGCTGGACGAGGGGCCCATCATCGAGCAGGTGGTGACCCGGGTAGACCACAACCACAAACCGCACGACCTGGAGCGGGTGGGCCGCGACAACGAGAGCCTGGCGTTGGCCAAGGCCGTCAGCTACCACATCGAACACCGGGTGTTTCTGGACGGCAACAAAACCGTCGTATTCCTGGGGAGCTAAATGGCGACAATTATCGACGGCAAAGCGTTTGCCGACACACTCTGCGACAAACTCACCGGCGAGATCAGCCAGCTGCAACAGCAGCACCAGTTAACACCTACTCTGGCGGTGGTATTGGTGGGTGAAGACCCGGCCAGCCAGGTGTATGTTCGCAACAAGGTGCGGCGCTGCGAGCAACTTGGCATTGGCTCTATCGAGCACCGCCTGGCCCCCACCACCACGCAAACTGAACTGCTGGATTTGATTGACCGGATGAATCGCGACGGCGATGTGAATGGCATCCTGGTGCAATTGCCCCTGCCGCCACAAATTGACGAGAAATCCGTTATTGACGCCATCGACCCGGCAAAGGACGTGGACGGCTTCCACCTGATTAACAGCGGCGCGCTGGCAGTTGGCGAAAATCGCCTGGTGCCCTGTACTCCGCTGGGTTCACTGATGCTGCTAAAGGATCAGTTGGGCGACCTCAGCGGCAAACACGCCGTGGTAATCGGGCGCTCGAACATTGTTGGCAAACCCATGGCCTCGCTACTACTGCAGGAAAACTGCACCGTAACCATAGTGCACTCGCGCACGCGCGACATTGAAGCCATCTGCCGCCAGGCTGATATCTTGGTTGCCGCCGTAGGCATTCCGCGCATAGTGAAAGCCAACTGGGTTAAACCGGGCGCCACGGTAATTGATGTGGGCATTAACCGCATTGAGGAAGAGGGTAAAAACCGCCTGGTTGGCGACGTGGACTTTGAGCCGGTTAGCCAGGTGGCCGCAGCCATTACCCCGGTTCCGGGTGGCGTGGGCCCCATGACCATTGCTTGCCTGATGTACAACACCCTGGCTGCGGCGCGCGCACAAAACGGGCTGAACTAACACATTCGCCAGGCAATAAAAAACGCCGGCATTGTGCCGGCGTTTTGCTCACTGAATAGGGCCGTGCAGGATTGGCGAGTTACACCAACTGCATGGGAATACTGTGGTTGGCGCGTTCGATTTCGTTTGATTCGTTGAGGTACACCAGTTTCGGCTTGTGATTGTCGGCTTCGGCTTCGCTGTAGCTGCCATAAGCAGCAATAATCACCCGGTCACCCACCTGCACCTTGCGCGCAGCGGCGCCGTTCATGGAAATCATTCCGGAGCCTCGCTCGCCGCGAATAATGTAGGTTGAAAAACGCTCGCCGTTGTTCACGTTGTACACGTCGATGGCTTCAAATTCTCGCATGCCCGCTGCATCCAGCAGGTTTTCATCAATTGCGCATGAGCCGTCATAGTGCAGCTCGGCGTGTGTTACCGTGGCAAGATGAAGTTTGGCTTTGAGCATGTGCAGGTTCATGTAGGGCCTCCCGACCTCACAAAGTGAGAGTCACGTTGTCGATCAGACGCGCGCGCGAAGTAAAAAGGGCGCCAAGTATAGCCAAATCCGTGTCATCGTCTACCGCCGGCTGCAATGTTTGCGCGTTTGCTATAGACAGGTAATCGGGGCGAAAGCCGGCTTTTTCAATGCGCCGGGCACCGGCAGTTTCCAGCGTTCGATAATCCCGTTGCCCCTGCTGCACCTGATCGCGCAGCCAGCAGAGGGTTTGGTAAAGCTGGTTGGCATTGGGACGCTCTTGCTCGGTGATATAGGCGTTGCGCGAACTTAACGCCAGACCATCGCTGTCGCGAGCCACTGGCGCGCCGACAATTTCAACCGGAATACAGAGATCTGCCACCATGCGACGAATAATGGCCAGCTGCTGAAAATCCTTGCGGCCAAACACAGCCACGTGGGGCTGCACGATATTGAACAGCTTGCTGACCACCGTGGTAACCCCCTCAAAGTGCCCCGGGCGTGAGGCGCCGCAAAGCACATCGGTCATGCTGGGAGCGACCACGCGGGTCTGCTCGTCCATGCCGTTGGGGTACATCTCCGTTTCGTCGGGAAAAAACAGGTAATCACACTGCTCGGCATCGAGCTTGCTGCAATCGGCCTCGAAGGTTCGCGGATACTGGTCCCAGTCTTCGTTCAGGCCAAACTGAAGCCGGTTAACGAAGATAGTGGCAACCACCAGATCGGCCTGCTCTTTGGCCAGGCGAATCAGTTGCAAGTGACCCTCGTGCAGGTTGCCCATGGTGGGAACGCAGGCAATGCGCTTGCCTTCGCTGCGCAACCGATTCAGTTGCGAGCGCAGTTCGGCGATATGTCGATGGACGTGCAAGCTCATAAGGGGGCGAATCGTACCATTAATTGTGCATTGCCAAAAACTGGCTGCGTGCAGCGAGAGCCAAAGACAAAATGCCGTAAAAGCCAGGAAGCTGGCAGGGCTAAGGTTTTTTTGGCAGCTCGAGGCGGCCGAGACCACAGCGAAGGAGCCTACATGCAAGTAGGTGACTGAGTGAGGCTTGAGCAGCAACGAAGTATGGCGGCAAGAATCTCAGTCCTGCTGGTTTTGAAAGTATTCCCGTGCCAGATTATTAAAGCGCGTGTACTTACCCTCAAACTGCAACTTACAGGTACCAATTTCACCGTTGCGCTGCTTGCCAATGATGATTTCAGCGATGCCCTTGTCGGGGCTGTCTTCGTTGTAGTATTCGTCGCGGTAGAGAAACACAATCACGTCTGCGTCCTGCTCGATTGCGCCGGATTCACGCAGGTCGGAGTTCATCGGCCGCTTGTTCGGGCGCTGCTCAACTCCGCGGTTTAACTGCGAAAGTGCAATTACCGGGCATTCGAATTCCCGCGCCAGCTGCTTGAGCGAGCGGGAAATCTCGGAAATTTCCTGCACCCGGTTATCGCTGTTACCCGGCACGCGCATCAGCTGCAGGTAGTCGACCATAATCATGGCAGGCGATTCATTCTGCTCACGCACCAGGCGTCGGGTGCGCGCACGCATCTCGGTAGGGGTTAGGCCTGGCGTATCGTCGATATAGAGTTTTTGGTCTTTCAGCCGGGTGGCCGAGCGCGAAAGTTTGTCCCAGTCTTCATTGGCCAGGCTGCCGTCGCGCAGTTTTTTCAGCTCGATGCGCCCTACCGAGGCCAACATACGCATCATGAGCGACTGGGCCGGCATCTCCAGGCTAAACACCAGCACCGGCTTTTCGGTATGGAACATGGCGTGCTCCACCATGTTCAGGGCAAAGGCGGTTTTCCCCATGGAAGGCCGCGCCGCCACAATAATGAGGTCGGATTTCTGCCAACCCGAGGTTTTGCCGTCCAGATCGTCAAAGCCCGTGCTTACGCCAGTAATGTCACTTTCGCTTTCAAACAGGAAGTTGATCTGGTCGATGGCCGCCTTCAGCAGCTGATTGGCATCCAGCAAGGCATCGTTTTTCGGACCGCTCTCGGCGATGTCGATCAGCCGCTTCTCGGCTTCCGACAGCAACTCGTCGGGGTCGGCTCCATCGGGGTTAAAGCTCCGCTGACGCAACAGGTCGGCGGCTTCAATCAGCTGACGCAGAGTAGCCCGCTCGCGCACGATACGCGCGTAAGACTCAAGGTTAACGGTTCCGGGTGTGTTGTTGGCCAGTTCGGATATGTACCCAGCCCCACCGGCCTTGTCCAACTCTTTGCGGCCGTCCAGGTCGTCGCTGAGAGTAATGGCATCAAAGGGTTGTTGTTCTTCCGCCAACCGCGCCAGGGCCGAATAAATTATGCGGTGCTCGGGGCGGAAGAAGTCTTCGGTTCGCACCATGCTGGCGATCTGGTCGAACGCCTTGTCGCCAGCCAGCATCAAACCACCCAGCACCGCCTGCTCGGCCTCAATGGAATGCGGCAGTGGCGAGGGGGGCCGCACGGCCGGTTGTTCAGTGCTCATTTCGTTCACTAAGACTTTGCTCTACTCGTTGCACCAGGTGACTCACCGCGTCCATCACCTCTTTGTTGTGTGGCTTGCGTTCGAGGTCAATTACCCCCATGCCTTCATCAACACAGCGTAAAAACACATATGAATCCGGGAGGTGGATTATGTCGGAAATCTTCAACGCATTTAAGGAGCGATTCAACGCATGAAAGTATTTGTTGCGACGATTGACCCGGTTGCCCACCACCACAATCTCTTTTCCCCTGTTGCGGTATGCGCCGCTGAGAAAAATATTCTTGATGAACTCGGTGGTGGCATGAATATCGATTGCCGATGGCAGCAGGGGGATCACAATAATATCCACCCGCTCGATCAGCTCGCCAAGGCGAATAGGCTCGATGCCGCCCGGGCTGTCGATAACAACACGCTCCATGGTTCGCGGCACACGCAACATCCAGTCGAGAGTGGATCGGCCCGACTGGGGTGCACCGTTTACCCCAAACACCACCGGGTATTCGGCGGTGCGCTGGTTCATCCAGAAGGTAGAGGTTTGCTGGGGGTCGGCATCAACCAGGGCAGTTTCGTAGCCCATGCGCGCGAGCGCCGCGGCCAAGTTGGTCGACACGGTACTTTTGCCGCTTCCCCCTTTTGCGTTGGCTACCAGTATGCGGCGGCAGGGAGCCGACAGCTGCTCCCGCTGGTAAACCCGCACTTCAGACGTCATGGCGCTATTGTGCCCTGAAGCGAGGGAATTGTCTTAGGCTGGATTACAGTTATTCTTGCGCGCGGGGTAGTACGCATCTGACACCCCCCCTTGAGGGGCACTAGACGCGACTAGCTGCTGTACCTCCGCATGCAGCGCACGCCAGCAACTGGCACAAAAAAGCCGGCTCGAGGCCGGCTTGTTTGATGGCTTGCGCGCAAACGCAGCCAAGGTTTGCAGTTGCTAGGCTACTTCGGGTGCCACGATAAGACGAATGGACACCATCACTTCGGCGTGAACCTGAAGTTCGATGTCGTATTCGCCCACATCGCGGATAACACCTTCGGGCAGCAGCACTTCGCTTTTCTCAAGCTCTTCACCGGCAGCGGTAACCGCTTCGGCAATTTCACGAGTACCCACCGAGCCAAACAGCCGACCTTCGTCGCTGGCCAGTTGGGTAATGGTGATTTCACCAACTTTCTCGATGGCCTCGGCTCGCGCCTTGGCTGCTGTCAGCTTGTCAGCTGCGTTTTTCTCAAGTTCGGCACGACGCTCCTCGAACATAGCAATGTTCTCGGGAGTTGCACGCACTGCCTTACCCTGTGGGATAAGAAAGTTGCGGCCAAAGCCGGCCTTTACTTCTACCTGGTCACCGATATCACCGGTGGCGCCCAGGTTTTCGAGCAAGATAACTTTCATGGATCTTACCCCTTGTGGTTGTCGGTATATGGAATCAGCGCAAGAAAGCGTGCCTGTTTAATCGCAGTGGAAAGCTGGCGCTGGTAGCGAGCACGTGTACCGGTAATGCGGCTGGGTACAATTTTTCCGTTTTCGGAAATGTACTCTTTCAGGGTCTCCAGATCTTTGTAATCGACAGACTCAACACCCTCTGCGGTGAACTTGCAGAACTTACGACGTCTTGAAAAACGAGCCATGATTATTCCTCCTCGCTTGCTTCAGCGTCGCCTTCGTCGGCATCTTCTGCCTCTTCTTCAGACGCTTCATCTTCAGCTTGTGCTTCTTCTTCGCGGGCAGCTGCACGTTCTGCAGCACGACGACGCTCGTCGTTGGCCTCACGCTCTTTGTCTTCACGCTCTTCTTTCATGATGAGAGTTTCTTCGGTAACCGGGCCATCGCGGCGAACAACCAGGTTGCGAAGCACCGCATCGTTGTAGCGGAAGTTGGTGGTCAGTTCTTCCAGAACTTCACCGCTGCACTCGATGTTCATCAGAACATAGTGGGCTTTGTGAATTTTCTGAATTGGGTAGGCAAGTTGGCGGCGGCCCCAGTCTTCCAGGCGATGCACTGTACCCTTGCCGTCTTCCACGGCTTTGGTATAGCGCTCCACCATGGACGGAACCTGCTCGCTCTGGTCCGGATGGACCATGAAAACGATCTCGTAGTGTCTCATTGTTACTCCTTACGGATTAAGTAGCTTCCCGCAGCGATCAACTGGCGGTGAAGCAAGGAGCCCAACTGCAATGCCAGGCAGGGCAGTTGGGAGGCGCGCGATTCTAGGGCAGAAGGCGCGCCAAATCAAGCGATTCGACGCTACAGATGGGGAAATTAGCCGGCCGACCCCTTGCCGGAAGCGCCAACCTCGCCCTTGCCCAGGCAATTGCCGCCCAGAGAGCGTTGGCGCATGATCTCGTAAAGCATGATGCCGGTGGCTACCGACACATTCAGGCTGGCCACCATGCCGGCCATGGGGATGGATACCAGGTAGTCGCAGCACTCGCGGGTAAGGCGCCGCAAACCGCGGTCTTCCGACCCCAACACCACCGCCATGGGCATGTTGTAGTCGACCTGCGCCACGCACTGCTCGGCTTCGCCGGCAGCGCCTACCACCCAAATTCCGCGGTCTTTCAGCTTTTCCAGTGCACGCGACAGGTTGGTTACCAATACAAAGGGAATGGTATCGGCAGCGCCGCAGGCCACCTTGCGCACCACCGGGGTTAGGCCACAGGATTTGTCACGCGGCACAATCACGGCGTCTACACCGGCACCGTCTGCGCTGCGCAGGCAGGCGCCCAGGTTGTGAGGGTCGGTTAGGCCGTCCAACACCAGAATAAGGGGCTGATGGTCGATGTTGTCGAGCAGCTCGAACAGCCAGCGCTCGTCGTAAACCCTGGCCTTGTCGGCATACAGCACCACACCCTGATGCTTGGCACTGTCGGCCAGCTTGTCGAGGTCGGCGGAGTCAACGCGTTGCACCTCAATGTCGGCCTTTTCAGCCAGGGCAATGGTTTTTTGCAAGCGCTGGTCGTGGCGGCCTTTCGCCACCAGCAACTGCCGGGCACGGCCTGGGTTGGTCTTAAGTAATGACTGAACGGCGTGAAATCCCACCGCAATGTCTGATCGATGTGTCATCTTCGTCTGCGTTTGTGCTTGGGGGTCGTCCGCTTCCCGCCACGTTTTTTCTCGCCGCCGGGCTTGTCACCCCGCGACGCCTTGCGTCGGTTGGAAGGAGGAGGCAAAGGATCTTTGCGACCGCCTTGCGACTCGGATGAGTCTGCAAGCACCAGATCGATTTTGCGTTCGTCCAGGCTAACGCGAGCTATTTGCACCAGCGCGCGATCGCCGAGCGAGAAGATACGCCTACTCGAGCGCCCAATCAACTGCATAGTGGCGGCATCGAACTCGTAATAGTCGGATGGTAATGCCGTGATATGCACCAGGCCCTCGATGAAAAGCTGCTCCAGCTGCACGAATAAACCGAAGTGGGTTACGGCGCTGACAATGCCATGGTGCTTCTCGCCCACGTGCTCCATCAGGTATTCACACTTCAGCCACTGAATCACATCGCGGGTGGCGTCGTCGGCGCGGCGCTCGGTCATGGAGCAGTTTTCGCCCAACTGCTTCAGCGCGTCCAGGTCGTAGGGATAAATCTGGTTCTTACGCAGCGTGCCGGCGCCATCAACCCGGCGCAGGTGCTTGTTCTTGCTGTTGGAACGAATCAGGTAACGAATAGCCCGGTGCACCAGCAAGTCGGGGTAGCGCCGAATCGGTGACGTAAAGTGGGTATAGCGTGGGTAAGCCAGGCCAAAATGGCCCTTGTTCTCGGGCTGATACACGGCCTGCTGCAGCGAGCGCAAAATTTGCATTTGCACCACCAGCGCATCGGGCCGCTTGGCCACTACCTCGGAAAGTTGCTTGAAGTCGGCCGGCTGCGGGGTGTCGCCTCCGCCCAGCCATAAGCCCATCTGGCTTAAATAGTCGCGCAGCGCGCCCAGCTTGTCGGCCACCGGTGCCTCGTGCACCCGGAACAGCGCGTCCAGGTCGGCATTTTCCAGCAAGTCGGCAGCGCACACGTTGGCGCACAACATGCACTCTTCGATGAGCCGGTGAGCGCGATTGCGGTGCACCGGCACAATTTCTTTAATCTTGCGGTTTCGGTCGAACACAATTTTGGTTTCAACCGTTTCAAACTCCATGGCCCCGCGCTGGGTGCGGCGCTCGAAAAGCACATGGAAGAGCTGGTCCAGGCTGTCGAGTTGCGGCGCCAGATCGCCCAACTCGTCGCGGGTAGGTGTTTCATCCTTGCCCTTTTCTTCCAGCGCCTGAAACACCCGGGTATAGGTGAGCCGGGCATGGGAGCGAATTAGCGCCTCGCAGAATTTGTAATCGAGTATCTCTCCGCTTCGCGAGATATCCATCTCGCAGGCCAGGGTAAGGCGGTCGACCTTGGGGTTCAGCGAGCAGAGCCCGTTCGACAAGGCTTCGGGCAGCATGGGCACCACGTGGTCGGGGAAATACACCGAGTTGCCACGGTTCACCGCTTCTTTGTCCAGCTTGCTGCCAGGCATCACATAGTGCGACACATCGGCAATGGCCACCCATAGCTTGAAGCCCTGATCGGTGGGGTAGCACAGCACCGCATCGTCGAAGTCGCGCGCGTCTTCGCCATCGATGGTGACAAAGGGCTGCTCGCGCAGGTCGACGCGGTTTTTCTTGTCTTTCGCCTTCACGCTGGAGCCGATGCGCTCGGCGTCGTTTTCAACCCCGCGCGGCCACTCGTGAGGAATGTCGAAGCGGCGAATGGCCACCTGAATTTCTACCCCGGCGTCCATCTTGTCGCCAAGAATTTCCACCACCTTGGCGTAGGCAGGGCGATAGGCCGTGGGGTATTCCTTGATTTCAGCTACGACCATCTGCCCGTGGCGAGCATCGCCAGACATCTTGCGCGGTATCGTGATATCCGGGCCGCCCTCCATACCCTCGGGCCGCAAAAAAGCCGTATCGTCGACCGAAATATATTGGCCCACCACTCGCTTCATCTGGCGCTCGAGCACCTCAAGAATTACCGCCTCGCGGCGGCCGCGGTTGTCAGGTTTGCCAGGCTTTACGCGCACCAGATCGCCGTCGAATACCTGGCGCATTTCGTACTTGTTCAGATAGAAGTCGTCGGGTTCGGCCTGCACAAATCCGAAGCCATCCCGGTGAGCCAAAACCCGCCCGGTTACTTCCTGGCTGGTTGATGATGTGTTGATTTGATCTTTCCCTTTTCTGGGCAAAAGTAGATCCAGTTTAAAGTGTGCCCAGCATTGTACTCTTGTTGCTACCGGTGTACCGCAAAGTCAGGCAGAAAAGGGGCTTGCGGGTAATTGACAATTTTTTTCGGGAGTGTAAAGTGCGCATCCCTGCTTTGTTGCAGCCTCACCTTGCCCAGGTGGCGGAATTGGTAGACGCGCTAGCTTCAGGTGCTAGTACTCGCAAGGGTGTGGAGGTTCAAGTCCTCTCCTGGGCACCATCTATCTTAAGAATTCAAAAGTGAAGCCAATCACTTCGGTCTTTATTTGTGCCCGAGAGTAAGCTTTTCAATGCGCGCTTCGCGCTACTGAAAAGCGAGAGGACTAGTCCGGCCCTTCGGGCGTGAACCTCGGCCCAAAGCTACGCTTTGGAAAACGCCGAGAACCACCTTCTCCTGGGCACCATTCGTTTCACTCATGTCGCCCTAAATGCAGTCGGGACTCGCGGCCCTCGCTTCACTGCGCAATCGCTAAAGCAGAACCGGCCCATTATCGACGGTATGCCACAGCGCCAGCGACGCTGCCGTTCGATGCGGCGACCAGGCTTCAACAGTTCGCGCCACCTTGCGCACGTAGTGCGGCCGGTAGTTGTAGTGTTTGTACAGGCTATTCATCAGGCCCAGGTCGCCAAATGAGAACACATCGGGCCGGGCCAGAGAGAACATCAGAAACATCTCGGCCGTCCAGCGGCCAATGCCGTAAAGCCGGGTTAGCTCTGTTATCACTTCGCCGTCGGTCATTTGCTTGAAATCGCCCACCGGAATGTTATGCCACACCTGCGCGTTGTGCTTGATGTACTTGGTTTTCTGGTTGGAAAGCCCGCAGGCCTTGAGATCGTCGAAGTCTGCTTCCAATGCTGCCTGCGGCGTGAACTCACCCAGAAAGGCAAGCACCCTGCCCCGAACCGCATCGGCCGCTTTGGTGCTGATTTGCTGACTGATTATTGAGCTGACGATACTGCCGAAGTATTGCTCTTCCGGCTTGGGCCTGGGAACGGCAATGGGGTAGCGGGCCGTTAAGGCACGCTCAAGCAGCCCGGCCATTACCGGGTCATATTGTTTGAAATGCTTGAGTGCGGCGGCAGTATTGATAGTCATAAGTGGTTTGGCCTGGAGGTTCGTAGCGTCGAACTTTGTGCAGAGGCGTTTACTCAAATATGGGCGCTCAATGGGCTCCCAAAATATTCCTGATTGCTACTACTTTCAACCCTTCAGGAAACCAGAAACCAGATCAACCAGCCACCCGCTGACACAAAAGTCGCACCCGCGGTTAACACCAGCCCATCACGCGCCAGAAGCGCTGCGCCGAACAAACACAAGCCAAAAGCCGGCACAAAAACCGCGCCAGGGATCAGGCCGATTGGAAGCATCGACAATGCAAGCACAGAACAAACCGCACCAATTGCCGCCGAGAAGGGCCAGTCGAACAAAAAACTCATGCGCGGTGCCAACATTCGATCAAACCGGTTCAGCCAGGGGCGCAGCTGTCGGGCCACCTGCATAAATCGGGGGCGCGGAACCGACCTGCTTGCAATGCGCTTTGGCAGCCAGGGGCTGCGCTTACCCGTTGCCAACTGAATGGAAACTCCAAACAGAAGCAACCCGACAAACGCAGGCATCATGGGAATTGCACCCAGAGGCGATGCAACCACCAGCGCCGGCAAGAAAATCAGCGGCCCGTAGCTTCGCCGTGCAATCACGACACGCATATCGGAAACCGCGACGGTTTCTTCGCCATTGGTTTTTTCGATCAGCAGATCAAGCAGGTCGATTAAGCCTACAACTTCGTGTTGCTGCACTAACTCACTCCGTACGGGTAACCATTACTTGCTTTGAAACCGCTGTATTCCGTCCCAATCGGGCGGCGGATCGGCCAGCAGCTTGTCGCAGCGCTGCAGCATAAGCGGGTAGTACCTGTCCGCTGGCAGAGCTTGCCGCAGCTGCTCGAACAGCTGCTGGGCCTGCTGCCAATTCGCCGCAAAATATAGCTCCAGGCCCTGCTGATGCGGCACCAGCAGCTTATCGCTGAAACTCTCGTCCAAAGGCTGATAGATGTTTTCAACCCGGGTTTTGCCCTTTACCTGAACCCGGTCTATCTGCCGGAACCTGACACCAGGCGATGCCTCGCAGGTAGCCTGGGAAACCAGCGAATCAACCCGGTACATTCGGGTGAGAGATTCCAGCCTGGCCGCAAGGTTAACCGAGTCGCCAATCACGGTGTAGTTCAGGCGATTTTCCGAACCCATATTGCCCACTACGCCCAAACCGGTGGCCATACCCAGGCCCACAGAAAAATCGGCATCGCCACCCAGCTCGCGGCTGTGGGCATAGTCGCGCAACTGCAGCAGCGCCCGCATGGCACGTTCGGCGTGGTCTTGTGTGGCTACCGGGGCGCCAAACAGGGCCATGATGGCATCGCCCATGTATTTGTCGACCACACCACCATTGCGTTCGACGATTTCGCTGGCGCCACTGAAATACTGGTTGAGCATTCCCAAATTCTGGGACGGCGCCTCGCCTTCGCACAGGCTGGTGAAATTTCGCACGTCACAAAACAGCACGGTTAGCTGGCGCTCTTCGCCACCCAGTTCCAAATCGCTGTGCAACAGCTCCTGGGCAATTTCTTCCGACACCACCTTGCCCAGCAGGGAACGCACCTTTTCTCGCTCTTGCAGGCCCTGTGCCATTTCGTTGAAGGCTTCACACAGCTGGCCCACCTCGTCAGTGGAGCGCACCGGAACACGCGACTGGTATTGGCCGGCCGCAATCGATTTCACGCTGTCTGTCAGCTTGCGAATGGGCGCACTGAGGCTTTGCCCCAGCACCACGGCGGCCAGCAGTGACGCCGCCAGCGCGCCGGCAAAAATATAGCCCAACGTGCGGTTCAACTGCCGCCAGGGCAACAGGGCCTGGGTAAGCGAATCGTGCAGCGCAATTGCTGTTTGCTGCCCGGGCGGCGATTGCAAAGGAACAAACAGAGTTAGCAACTGTGATTCGCTGTCTGCCAGCATCTATTTCAATCGGTGACGGGCAGCTTTCGCTGAGCCGGCTTAAAGGGAGCAACAAGTTGCCCAAAATACCCCCGCGGGTATTGCTCCACCCCATCAAAGCCAAGCTGCAAATCGCTGCCGTCAAATTCTTCCGTTATGCCCTGCTCTTCTCGCGGCGCATAACCGGTACCGAAAATAAAATCCCAACAGCTCAATGCGTCACCGAAATTTACATTGCCGCGCCCTTCAATGCGGCTGTGATGCCAAATGTGTAATTCGGGGTTATTGAACAGGTACTTCAATGGACCCAGCTTCAGGCGCACGTTGGCATGGGTGAAGGAAGAAAAGAACGACTGCACCAGGGCCACCAAAAAGGTTTCGGTTACGCTGAAACCAAACAGGCCCAGGGGCAGATACTGAAACATGCGATAAAAGAGGTCTTCACCGATGTGCTGACGAATACCGTTGAACACATCGATTTGCATTGTCGAGTGATGCACCTGATGCAGCCGCCACAGCACATTGGATGCGTGCAGCACCCGGTGCCCCCAGTAGCCCAGAAAATCCACCAGCAGGAAAAGCAACAGATACTGGCTCCACTGCGGAAGGTTGTTCAGCTCGATGGCTACCCAGTTGTCCAGGCCAAAACTGCCCAGCAGCATGTCGCGAAAGAGAAAATCGCTGATGCCCACCAGCGCGGTGCCCAACAGCGCATAGAACAATGGCTTTTGCGCGAAGGTGTAAAACAGATCCAGCCCCAGCTGAGGGCGCAAGTGTTTCTGCTGGCGCCGCCAGGGAAGCAGCAGTTCAAGCACGAACAACAGCAACACCGATAAACCCAGTGCCGAAAACACCAGCCGGTAGTCCAGGCGCATTATCTGGCCGGCAAAGCTTTGCAACGCATCGCCCTGCAACAGAAGGAAACGCTGCCAATAAGACTGGCGCGCTCGGGCATGCGCGGCAACGCGCTGTACCACCTCAGCCAGCGCTTGCTGACTTTGCGTTTGGCCCTTATAGGGCTCAAAGCCGCCAGCAGGGCTTGCGACATCTCTGCGTCGGCCCAGTCGGGCCCGAACGACATGAGTATGTCGTTGTGCTGTGCGTCCCAAACCAACACCACAGCCGAACCCACATCCGGGTGCTGATAGAGCTGGTTGTTCAACTGGCTCAGCCGGCTGTTGGCCTGCGCACTACCCATCTGTTGCAGGGTGACCAACGCCAGGGGTGTTTGCCAGCGCTGCAGCAGATTGGCCTGCACCGATTCAATGTGCTGGCGCTGTGGTAAAGCCAGAACGCCAGCATGATCTTGCAATAGCTCCACCGACTGCGCCACTGCCGGCAGAGGTGCTGCCAGCAACAACAAGGCGGCCAGCCAGGCGGCTGGCCAGCGCACATAATGGGACAGGACGGTTCTAGTCATCGGTGTAAAAAGCGCGAATCAACTCAACTGCCTCGCCGGCGGTTTCAACAAAATCGAACAGGTCGAGATCGGTGGCGTCAATCATGCCCTCTTCCACCAACAAGTCAAAATTAATCAGGCTGCGCCAGTAGTCCTCCCCCATCAACAGAATAGGCATGGGCTGCACCTTGCCGGTTTGAACCAAAGTGAGGGTTTCGAATAGCTCGTCCAGGGTGCCAAACCCTCCCGGGCAGGCCACCAGTGCTTTGGCGCGCATCAGGAAATGCATTTTTCGTACGGCAAAATAGTGAAACTGAAAGCAGAGTTCGGGCGTAATCCAGCGGTTGGGCGCCTGCTCATGAGGCAACACAATATTCAGGCCGACACTCTCTGCGCCGGCCTCGTATGCACCCCGGTTGGCCGCCTCCATGGTTCCCGGCCCACCTCCTGTGACAACCACCAAATTGCAGGCATCTCCTTGGCAGTTCGGATTGCTCAGCATATAGGCCAGCTCGCGCGCCTGCTCGTAGTAGTGAGCATGCTTTACCGCGCTGCGGGCTCGCTGCAATGCTTGCTGGTTGCTGGCTGTGGTATCAGCAGCTGCGGCTGCCTCGGCGCGGCTCAAATTCTGCTGCGCCACCTCCATGCTCACCGTGCGCGCGCTGCCAAACAACACCAGGGTAGCCTCAATGCCATGCTCTTGCAGGGTGAGGTCGGGTTTCAGCAGTTCCAGCTGCAAGCGCACCGGGCGCAAGTCCTCACGCAGCATAAAGTCGTTGTCGGTGAAGGCCAGCCGATAGGTGGGCGAGCGGGTTTGCTCGGTATCGGCACTTTTCAGAGACGCGCTGGCGTCTTCGCCAGCAGACGGAAAAATCTTTCCGGGAAAGCGAATTGGATTCATGGCAGATCCCCCAGTATAAGGGGCCATATTAGCCTGCTTGCTTCACCGCAGGATAGGGGGCGGTGAAGCAAGCGTTAACAGTTAAAGGGGCTTGTTCTCGTCCGACTCGGGTTGCGCCGATTCCGACGCCTCGGGTTCGGGCGCTACTGCCTCGACGGGCGCCGTCGGCTCGGGCTCACTGGGCGCCGGCTCGGTGGCGACCGGTTCATCGGCCGCAGAGGTGCGCATGCCCAACAGGCTGTATAGCGGGCACCAGCTCATAAAGGCCGTGGCCAGGGGAATGATGCCAATCCAGCCCCAGGGTGTTTGTGGACCAACGAAAACCAGGGCTATTAAAACCAGCCCGGCAACGATGCGAATGGTGCGATCTACTGAACCTACGTTTTGTTGCATTTCTTTACCCTCGCAGTGCGAATGTGCTCCAAGACTATCCTAATTGTTTTCCCACGCACAGATTTGATGGCTCTGTATGTGACTGGCATCAAGCCAGCTAATTTTCCAGCAAGCTGGAAGAGAGGGTGGCAGCAAACTCCTGGCCAGGAACGAAGTGTCGCGAAATGCTGTTTCTGACTTAGCCTTTGGCAACGCAACTCATACAGCCCGCAGCAATGCGGCTTTTTGTTGTCTGAAAGCGTAATTCGGCGAATAATCGCCTCTATTCGGAATTTGTGGGGGAATTTATATCAATGGATGAATTTGACAGAAGAATCCTGCGCGAACTGGCGCGAGATGGCCGCGCCAGCTGGCTAGATATAGCCGAGAAAATAAACCTGTCAGCATCGGCATGCCAGCGACGCGCCCAGGCCATGCAAAAGAAGGGCATTATCCGCCACTTCACAGTGTCGCTTGATCACAAAGCCATGGGGCTGCAGGTGCGCGCTTTTGTGCAGGTAAAGGTGGAACGGCACAGCACCAAAAAAGCCGAAGAATTCAAAGAAGCCATACGCCTGTCGCCAGAGGTACAAAGCTGCTATCAACTGGCTGGTTCAATCGACTACCTTCTTGATGTCATTGCCCCCGACCTGGAGAGTTTTGCACGCTTTATTGAGCAAAAGCTGCTGACGCTGGAAGTGGTGACCGACGCGGCCTCATCCATTGTGCTTGAGGAGGTCAAGGCATTCGAACCCATGGTTTAAGACTACTAGAGGTTTCGGGCTACCCAGCTGATAAGCAGTTCAGAAAGCTGCTGGCTATTACGCTCGGCCATCATATTGTGGGAATTTCCCCGAATGCCCAATTGAGGCAATGCCAACATGTCTGCGGCCACGCCGCGACTTTTCAGCTCGTCAATCACAACCTGGCATTGCTGCTGCCTTGCCGGCATTTGCTCGCGCACTTCCATATGGTCGGCAAACATTGAAAGCACTGGCACGTCGGGAAACTCACCGGCTGTCTGCGCGGGGCAACCCACGGGTTCGGCATTGATCACAGCCAATACCTCACCGGGGCGCTCTGCCGCCAGCGCAAATGCCGGTACGCCCGCTGCCGAATGCACCAACAAAATAGCAGGGCCGGTTCGGTCCAGCAGTTCGTTCAAGCCTCTCAAATTGTGCGGCATGCCGCTGGCAATCATGCTCAACCCATCGGCCTCGGGCACCAGAACCGGTGTAAAGAGTTTCACCAATTGATCCCAGTGCGCGGCATCCAGCTGCGCATCGGCGAAAAACTCGCCGGCAGCCGGCCCGTAGCCAAACCGCCGGTATGCAATCTCTTGCGCCCAGGTGAAGAGCTGACCCTCGCCAACCTCGCGACCCGCAAGCTGTGCATTAACAGCCTCCGGATTGATGCCGGCGCGAGTCGAATTGGCCGGCTCGACCAAATAAACGGGGTGGCCAGCGCGCACAAAATCAAGCGCCCATCCCTCGCGGCCGTCGGCGGTGGTCAGGTAAATATCGCTGGAAAGGCCAAAACCGGGAATCATCACAACCGGCGCACCCAGCTGGCGGGTCGGCAAGAACTCGCGCACCATCAACTGATGCGCATAGACAGTACCCGAGCTACTGCCGTCGACATTGGCACCGCGCACCTCAACCAGCTGACCGCCAACTGCAAAAGCGCTAACGGTGCCAATACCTCTTTCGGAACCGTCGAAAACTTGCTGAAGCGAGCACCCCGCCGACAGCGAAGCGACCAGTAAAAACAAGCATCTCATCATGGTGCATATTCCTCGTAGCGGCCGTAGCCATTGTCGTGGTCAAACAGATATACACCATTGGACTCGGCATATTCGTGCCACTGCGCGATCAGGCCTTCCAGCACTTGTGGATATATCCGCGCGAGGTCAGTGGATTCCGAAGGGTCTGCGCTCAAATCGTACAACTGCCATTGGCCACTTCCCGCCGGGGGCCAAATCAGGCGGGCTTTATAATGCCCGTCAATTATGGCGCGGTTGCCATACAGCTCGAAACCCAGCGCCGGACGATCGAAAACTGATTCCGGTGACTTCAAAGCCGGCAGCATACTGACCCCTTGCACTGGCAACAGATGGTCAAAGGTTGACTGGCGCTGCGCATCGCCGCCGGCCATTTCAACCAGAGTAGGCAACAGGTCCATAACCGAGGTGAGCTGATTCGAGCGCCCCGAAAGCCCGGGCGCAGAAATAATGGCTGGCGTACGAATGCCGCCCTCGCTGACAAAACTTTTGAACAGGCTAAAAGGCTGAGCGCTGACTTCTGACCACTGCTGCCCGGTCCAGGCATAGCTGCCGGGCGCGCCCATGCTTTCATAAGATAAATCGAATTCGGCCTGAATCCATTGGCCGGTAGTTCCAATACCGGCAATGTTGTTGCCTTCCGGGCCGTTATCGGAAAGGAACAGAATAACCAGAGGCCGGTCGGCCGACTTGTGTCGCGCTGCGGCGATCAGCCGGCCAGTTTCAGAATCCAGAATTTCAACCATGGCGGCGTATAACGCCATACGCTTTGTCTCTTCCGCTTGCTGTACTTCATCGAGAGAATCCCAGTCAGCACTTGTTAGCGACTCTCCAACCGGCAGACCAGAATACAAACCCAGAGCCTCAATTCGCTGCAACCTTTCCTTCGCAATTGCCTGCCAGCCTGCCTCGTACCCCTGCGGCAACTCGTAATCTTGCGGAACCTGTAGCGGCCAATGCGGTGCCGTGTATGCAGCATAGGCAAGCCAGGGACGCCGTGAATCAGTTTCACCCAAAAACTGAATGAGTTTGTCGGTGTAAAAACTGGTCGCATAAAAATCGTCAGGCAGCGATTCCACTGGCATATCGTCTTCAAAGTAACGAATACGGGGTTCAAAAGGAAAGTTGCCGCGCATGTCGGCAAAATAACTTCCGCCGCTTTCAATCAGGGCAAAACTCCGATCAAAGCCACGCTGGGCGGGTCGTGCCTGTGGCTCACCTCCCAGATCCCACTTGCCAACCATAAAATTCTGATAGCCCAGAACCGCGAGGCGCTCGGGCAAGGTAGCTACATCCTGATTCAAATAGCCTTCGTAACCCGGTCGACCCTGCAACATGGTCAATCGCTGAAGCGCCGCCGCATTGGCTCCCGTACCTACCCGGTGCGAGTCAATGCCCGTCATCAGCATGCCGCGGGTGGGACCACAGGTAGGGGCAGTGTGAAAATTTAGTAGCTGCACGCCCTGGTTGGCTAGCTGGTCAAGGTTGGGCGTGGCAATCTCGCCGCCATAGGCGCCGATGTCGGAAAAGCCCAGATCGTCTGCCAGTATCAACAGAATATTCGGCTGCTGGTCCGCGTTTGTGGCCTGCGCCTCGCCGGGCAGCGAATTGTTTACGCAAGCACAAAGCAGCAGCATAACCGGTATCAAGTAACGCATGAATTCCTGCACCCTAAAAAAAAGGGCGCCGAAGCGCCCAAAAGAGTTTCATTCAACCTAGAAATTGTAGCGTGCCTGCAAGGCCAATGAACGAGGGCGGTTTGCAGACTGCACGTACGAACCGCTGGAACCAGGCAGGTCATTGGCAAAGAAAATGGTTTGCTTATCGGTCAGGTTTTTGCCAACCAAGGCTACTTCCCAGGTTTCATCAACATCGGCCAGCGCTACACGCAGGCCAAGCTGTACAAAAGAATCCTGGAGGGTAAAGGGGTCGAAATCGCCCTGGATGTAAAAACCGTCCGTAAAGTAAAGATCTGGTTGAATACGCAGCGTCAGGCTGTCCATGGGTACCGTATAGGTTGCACGCAACAGGCCACTATAGGAGGGTGCAAAGGTAGTCTCGTGACCGGAAAGATCTTTAGCACCAACGGTAACGTCATCGGGGCAAGTGGCGTTAGCAATTTCGAACTGGCTACATGCACCAACAAACTCTTCAAACTGAGAATCCAGCAAGGTAACGTTGGCTTTAACCGAGAGGTTCTCGGTGGCGGCCCAATCAATATCCAGTTCAAGCCCACGGGTTGAAGACGCGGCAGCATTCCCAACCGTGAAGGTGAAGGTATTGGGGTCAAGAACCGACTGCTGAACGCCGGCATAGTCCGAGTAGAACAGAGCGGCGTTCAAGCGCAAACTATTGTCGAAAAGAGTACTTTTCAGGCCCAACTCAAACGAGTCGACAGTCTCTTCCTCATAGGAAGGTGCAGTTGCACCAACGCGGTTGGAGAAATCGTAACCACCGGCTTTAAAGCCTGCTGAGTAGCTAGCGTAAACCATGCGGTCGCTGTCCAGATCCATCTCGAAGGTGAGCGAGGGTAGGACATCGTTCCAGGAAATCGAGTCGGTGGTCGAGCCCTGTGTTTGGAATCCGCCGAAAGGAGGCGCAGTAACCACGGCGCTTTCGCGATCCATAAACTTGCTTGAATACAGCGCCCAGAATACCTCTTTATCGAGATCTTTTTGCACATCAATATAGCGCATACCGGCAGTTACACGCTGGCTGTCAGACATATGCCAGGTGGTCGATGCGAAAGCCGATTGAGTGGTTTGCTCTTGCGCGTAGATTTGACTGGCGCCGAGCTCTTGATTGTTCCCCTGAGCTGCGGTTATCGCTGCCTGGAAAGGGGGCGCACCAACAAAGTAGGGTAGCTGTGTGCCAGTAAAGGTGACGTCGCCTTTCTCGTAGTAAAGACCCGCAATCCAGTCGAAGCTGCCGGTGGTGTTCGAGGCAAAGCGAATCTCTTGGCTGGTTTGCTCTAACTCATCGTACTGGTTAACGGTGAAGTTGAGGAAAGGCCCGGAGTCGAGGTCTTGCACGTCACGGTTAATATTGTCGATTAAACCGGTAATAGAGGTGACAGTGAAGTTCTCTAGTTGCCACTCAAGATTCAGACTGGTTTGGGTAAACTCCGATTCGCTGAAGTCTTCGCCCGCGCCCTGCAATTCAAAGTTGAGGGAGTTGTCCAATAGGTTAGTGGTGTGCACCTGGCAGCTTGGCCCAGGACGTCCGGCTGGAATAGGCGCGCCGATTTGATCGCAGTTAAGCACTTCCTTCATAAAGGGTGCAGTTTGGTAGGCATCACCCGTGGCATGTTTCAGCAAAGCAGTAAAATCGGCTGTTGGCTCCCAAAGCGCGCTGATACGCATGAAGCTGTCGTCGGTGCCACCTACATCCTGGTTGATAAAGGTGTTGCGAACGTAGCCGTCAATTTGATACTCACGAGCGGCGACGCGCACAGCAAGATTCTCAGCAACCGGGATGTTCACCGCCGCCTCAAGATTTTGTTCGCCGTGATCCATATCCATCATGCCCAACACATGGCCGCTGAAACCGTCCAGGTCGGGGCTGGCGCTGGTAATATCCAGTGCACCGGCGATGGTGGAGTTGCCAAAAAAGATCGTTTGCGGTCCTTTCAGTACCTCGATTCTGTCCAGGTCGACAAAGGCACTACGCGAACCGCGCGAGCGACCGACATACAGCCCGTCTATGTAGGTTCCCACCGCTTGCTCGAAACCGCCGTTGAAGCCAGACCCAATGCCGCGAATATACATCTGGTCTGATGCACCGCCCTTGGAAACGTTGATTGCAGGCAGCGTTCTTGACAGGTCACCCAGATCGCGCGTGCCCGTCTCCAGAATTTGCTCGCCCGAGG
>CAKZNR010000089.1 GCA_937129725.1 uncultured Cellvibrionales bacterium
CGCTCCAACATGCCCGCGGGTGGGCTCATGTTGATCAGCCAGTTAAGCCCGCCAAAGAAATAGACAAGCGCCAGACACACCCGCCCAATGAGCAAGCTGTAGTTGCAATTCTCCAGTACATCCAGTTTATTTAGCATTTTCTACCTTCCCCAACTAATTGATTATGTTGTAAAAATACAGCATGCACCAAAAATGTGCATGCAGGCATGGTAGGGCTGCTTTGCATGTAATGCAAACAGTATGCGCGCTACTGATTAGCGGATGGCGATCAGGGATGCAAAATTGAAACACTGAAACCAGACGCCTACCTGGCTGAATCCGGCTTGCAGCAGTCGATCACGGTGGTTTTGCAGGCTCTCCGGAATCAGGACATCCTCCAGCGCCGAGCGTTTTTGAGCGATCTCCAGATCGCTGTAACCCATGGAGCGTTTGAACTGATGGTGAAGGTCGATCATCAGCGCATCGGTGGCGTCGTCCTGGTGGCGAAACTTTTCCGACAACAGAAGCGCGCCCCCAGGCAACAAGGCACTTGCGATGCGCTGCAGGAGGGGCAACCGGTGCTCAAGAGGCAGGAATTGCAGTGTGAAGTTCATTGCCACGAAGGAGCAGGGTTGCAAAGTGAGGTCTCGAATATCCTCGCATTGCAACTCAATAGCCGAGCTGTCCAGATTCCAATTGCCAATACGCTGGCGAAGTTCATCGATCATTTCAGGGGAATTGTCTACCGCAAGCAAACGGCAGTTTTCGGGGAGGCCCCAGCTCAGCATGGCATGGCTGCTGGCTCCCAGGGAGCAGCCCAGATCGTAAACCAGGCTGTGCGATTTTGCATATTGGTGTGCCAGTTCTCCGGTCATGCCAACAATGGCGGCATAGCCGGGAACTGAACGCTCGATCATGTCCTCGAATACTGACACCACGCGGGAGTCGAAACGAAAAGACGAGATTTTCTCGTGGTGCTGGCGGTATATCTGGTCTTCGCCGCTCATTCGCCTTTGTCCAGGTAGCGTTGCAATGCGCTGCGAGAACTGTCGCCAAGCGGTTCCTTGCTGCGTTGCTCGGTGTTGAATGTCACGCTAACGGCATGGGCATCGATACAGAGACTGCCGCCCTGGTGAACCTGTTGGCGGTAATGGATAGATGAATTACCCAGCTTTTGAACCCAGGTGGTTACCTGAACCGGCTGCCCGTATTCAATTTCTGCACGGTAGTCAGCCGACAGATGCGCAAGCACCGTGGCCTGCTGAATTTTTGCCTGTTGCCTGCACAGGTGCAGCCTACCCTCTTCCAGCCAGGGCATTACCGAGGTGTTGTTGATATGGCCGTTGCTGTCGGTCTCGCTGAGGCGCGGCTGTATCTGCAGTTGGTCCTTCATGCCCTGATTACTTCAGCTTGTGAATCGTCAGGCCGAGTTCGGCGGCCTCGGCTTCGGCGGTGTTGCTGCCCAGCACGGCCAGTGAACGGTTTTCTGGTGCCAGATATTTCTCGGCGACGCTGCGCAGTTGATCCATATTCAGTTGCATCACCCGTTGGCGAAACCGATCACGCACCGCCTGGTCGCGGCCGAACAAAAGCCCGGTATAGGTACTGCGACACTCGCCTGCGGGTGAGCCGGGCTTGTCCAGTGAAGACAGCACGCCCAGCTGGGCTTCTTCCAGGAAACGATCCTCCACCGGCTGTTCCAGAAATTGCTGAATCGAGTAGTCGAAGTCGTCGAGAGTGCCGCCAAAGCGTGGATCGCGGTAGCTGAAAAAGCGGAATGCGCCATTGTTGTTGTCCTGGCTGGCGCCACCACCATAGGCACCACCTTTTTCCCGTATCAGCGGGTGCAGGTACAGGTTTCGCAGCAGCCCGCCCAGGGCGCTGAGTGCGGCAGCGTCCGGGTGGTCGGTGGTTACCGTGGGGTAGGCAGCGGCGCAGAAATTTACCTGGCTATTCGCCGACCAGAAGCAGTTGGCTGGCTGCGGCTGCATGGGCGGTAGTTCCAGCCGCGACGAGCCGTCTGGACTATTCAAATGGCAGTTTTGCAGCTGCTCGGTAAACAGCTGGCTTTGCTCTGCCTCACTGATCAGTACCCACTCGCCGGGTTGCTGTGCCAGCTTGTGTTGCAGCTCGGCGAGTTCGCCGGCCAGTTTCTGCAGTGCCTGATTGTTTTCCAGGCTGCGGTCCAGGTCGCGCAGCGACTGAATGCCAGATAGTCCGCCTGTGCGCTCGGACAGGTAGTTGACTGGCGAGAAACGACTGGCAGCCGCTTGCATGGCCAATACGTGGCCTTGCCCGGTGAGGCTGGCATCGGCCCTGGCGCGGGTGTGTGCCACCAGTTCACGGATGCGTTCCAGCTCGTCCAGACGAGTGCGCAGCTGGGTATCCAGCATTAAATCTGTCAGGGCTTTCTGGTTGCGATAGAGGGCTTTACCCGAGGTAATGAGGTAACCCTTCACGCGCTGCGCATCGTCGGGCGCCCCGCGCAGGGTGTAGTTCACCGAAATACTGCCGCATACCGCGGCTTGACGACGCTGAACAGACAAATAATCGTCGTCGCCGATGCCCAGATCGGCCACCAGATGTGTCAAGAGGGGCAGCAGCTCAAGCTCGCGATCGCTCAGCGCGGGGAGCTCGCTCACCAACATCTGGTAAACCAGCCCATTGGTGCCCACCTGGTAACGGCTTACCTGCGCTCCGCGCCCGGTTTCAAGCTGCCGTTCTTGCCAGCTGCCCCTGACGGGTACATCCTCCAGACCGACCTTGGGCAGCATCGATGGGTCGTCTTCCTGCGCCTGGCGCTCGTTTAGGTCCTGGGTGAGCTTCAGCAGAGCGTCGATATCCTTTTGCTTGAAGGCTGCTTTTTGTCGGGCCAGTTCTTGCGCCAGCTCCTCTTCCTGGCGGGCGTTCAGGCCGGGCTCGGGTTCCAGAGTGAGGCGAACCCGGTGCGGGTTGTCCAGCAGTAGCTTGCGGCACAGGGAGGGAATGTAATCTTGGTTCTGAATGCGCTTGCGCAGCTCCTTTAGCACCGGGTCGAGATCGAGCAGGGCAACCGGGTCACCGCCGTGAGTAGTGCTGCCAAGAGCCGACATAATCAGCTGTAAACCATAGGGATAACTGTCACCGGAAATCTCGCGCTGTTGAAGTTCCAGCTGGTGCAGGCAGGCTTCCACCTCTTCCAGCGCAACGCCCTGATTGGCAACCTGCTGCAGTGTGTCCAGCACCAGCTGTTCAACCGCTTCTGCCTGGCCCGGTTCACTGCCTTCGAGACCACAGGCGAAGCAGATTTCCCGTTGCGACAGGTCAACCCCGCACAGGGGCGACGGAGCCCGCCCCAGCTTGCTGGATTCAAGTGCCAGTTGCAGGGGTGAACTGGAGTTATCCAGCAGGACCGCTGCCAGCAGTTGGGCTTCCATGGACGACATCAGGTCGATACTGCTGCCCAGTAACCAGCCCAACACATGGTGGGTGGCATTGGAGGTTTCTTCGCCTTCGGCCAGGTCGTAGCCTTCCCGAGCCACCTGCGGTTCGCTGTAGCGCTGTTCCAGGCCAACCTCGATGGGTTCAACCCGGTCGCTGTATTCCGACAGCACGGTTTCGAAGCGCTGCTGATGCTCGCCGGCATCGATGTCGCCAAAGGTCATAAAAATGGCGTTGGACGGGTGGTAGTGGCGCCGGTGAAATGCGGTTAACTGCTCGTGTGTCAGTTTGGGAATATCAACCGGTTCGCCACCCGAGTTGTAGTGGTAGGTGGTGGTGGGAAAGAGGTGGTAGCTCAGGCGTTGCCAAAGAGTGGCCACGGCAGAGCTCATGGCCCCTTTCATTTCGTTGTACACCACGCCGCGTATTTCCAGCGGGTTCTGCGGGTTGTCATCGACAAAACCTAGCCGGTGGCCCTCCTGGGCGAAATCCAGGGGATGCAGCTGGGGAAAAAATACCGCATCCAGGTAGACATCAAGCAGGTTGAAGAAGTCTTTACGGTTCTGGCTGGCAAAGGGGTATGCCGTCCAATCGGAGCTGGTGAAGGCATTCATGAAGGTATTCAGCGATCGCCGGATCATGCTGAAAAAGGGGTCTCTTACCGGGTAGTGGCGGCTACCGCAGAGCGCCGTGTGTTCCAGAATATGAGCCACACCGGTTGAATCCATGGGCACGGTGCGCAGGGCAACCAGAAAAACATTTTCGGGGTTGTCGCTTTTAAGGTGAATATGGGGCGCACCGGACGGCACGTGTCGATACTCCTCCACCGTCAGGTTGAGAGATTCGATGGGCTGTGTGCGCAGCAATTCAAAGCTTGATGTTGCCTGGTTCATAAAGTCTCCAATCCGGGCGCGCATTCTAGCAAAGGCGCCGGGTTAGCGTTATTTCATGGGCAGTTGGCAAGGCGAAAAATTTACAAAGTCACACAGTGCTAGATCTCTCAGGTGAACCGGCTTTGCTATGCTGGTACCTGTGACCCGGGAGAATGCACCATGATCAAGCCTTGGCTAAAAAATAGCTTGCCGCTTTGCCTGCTGCTGGCCAGTTCCGCCCTGTGGGCCGACGAGTTTTCCGATCGCCCGGAAATCTATCCCGAACAGGCCTTTGCCGCCTGTATTGAGGGGTTTGCAAGGGTCCAAATTGTCATTGGTCGGGACGGAAAGGTAATCGAGGCCGAGATTGTTGAATCGCAGCCCGGGGAGATTTTTGACGCCAACACGCTAAAAGCCGCAATGGGCTGGGAGTTTCCGCCTCTGGATGAGGATGTCCTGGATGAGAGCATTCGCCTTGTCACCCGGGTGGACTTTTTTATTGAGGACCACACTCGCTGCGCCTAGTTTTCAGGCTTGGCTGAGCGTCAGCTTGAAGCCGTTGTTCTCCAATACGCTGGCTTCAGTTTGAAGGTCGGCATGGGTGAGGGGGTGCGCATCCAACCATTCCGGGTTAAAACCCAGGACAATGCCCTTCGCACAACCCTGCAATTCGAGCCCGGGCAGAAAACCGTCCAGGCGGCGCAGGTTCATCAGGGTGGCCAGTCGTAACGTGACGATCAGTTTGAAAACCGCTTCCTGATCGAACAGGGCAAATTCCGGGATGTCCTTGCGCTTAAAGTTCTTGCGCCAGCTACCTACCGCAAGCCCCAGCAGCCTCTGCTCTTCGTCGCTGAAGCCCGGCAGTTCCAGGTTTTCCACGATATAGCGCGAGTGGCGCTGCAGTCCGCGCCGGTTAATGTGCAGGCCTATTTCGTGCAGCATGCAGGCCCAGTAAAGAATGTGGCGCAGCGGCTCGATTTGATCACCAGGCAGTTCGGAGACAAAGGCGCCGTATAGCAATTTTGCCGTGGAGTAGACGCGTTGGGCCTGTTCCATGTCGATGTCGAAGCGGTTTACCAGGCTGGACACGGTGCGCTCGCGAATGTCGTGGTGCTGCATACGCTCGGTCATTTCGTATAGCACGCCCTCTCGCAGGGCAGCATCGCTGATCCCCATCTGTTCGATGCCGAACTGCTTGAATGCGCCGATCAGGATGCTCAAACCGCCGGCGATCACCGGCCTGCGCCCCTCATCAATGCCCTCAATCCGGTCGCAGTGACCCACTTCGATCAGGCTGCGGCGAATTGCCTTGAGCTGTTTCAGATTGATCTGGCCGTCGGCGAGCAGCCCATGGTGCATACCATAGGCCAAAATTGCCTTGGCAGTGCCCGAACTGCCAATTGCGGAATCCCAGCCGGTTTTTTCAAAGCGTTGGTCGATCAGTTCGAGCCGCTGCCGTGCGCGGGTTTCGGCTACACGGAAGCGCTCGCGGGTGATGTTGCCATCGTCGAAAAAACGCCGCGTATAACTGATGCAGCCCATGGGTTGGCTGCTCAGTTGCAGCAGGTCAAAATTTTCGCCAATGGCAAACTCGGTGCTGCCACCGCCAATGTCGATGATCAGCCGTTTGCCCTCGAAATGGGTGGTGTGGGCGATTCCCTGGTATATCAGCCTGGCTTCTTCGTCGCCGGAAATTACCTCGATGGGAAAGGGGAATACCTCGCGCGCTGCGCGCAAAAAATCGTTGCGGTTGCGTGCCCGGCGCAGAGTAAAGGTGGCCACGGCTCGAACTCGCCCGGCAGGCATGTCTTTAAGAACGCGGGCAAAACTGCGCAGGATGGTTACGCCGCGCTCGATCGCGTCGCTGGCAAGAGTGCGCTCCTCATCGAGCCCCTCGGCCAGCCGCACCAGCTGTTTGTCCATCACCAGCGGTTGCAAGGTGCCCTCGGTGAGGCGCGCCACAATCAGGTGAAAGGAGTTCGAGCCAATGTCGATTGCGGCGAAGGTGTCCTGGTCGAATGACTGAACGGCCTGGGTTGCGGCGGTGGCGTCAGTCAATCTGATTTGCTCTCGAACTGTTGCAGCATGTCGTACACCTGCAGCTGAGAGTGAACCTTGCGCTGGTTGCCGCGTTTTACATACTGGTTCGATTGCGCAGCATCAATTTCTCGGGCCTTGTAGTTTTCCTTTAGCTGCAGGTCGAGCACCTGCAACATCTGCTGTTGCAACTGCGGATCAAGGATAGGGCAGGTGACTTCCACCCGTTCGTCGAGATTGCGTGTCATCCAGTCGGCAGAGGAGATATACACCTCGTCATCGCCGTTGTTGTGAAAGTGAATTACCCGCGAATGTTCAAGAAAGCGGTCGACAATACTGATGATGCGAATGTTTTCGCTGATGCCTTTGACGCCGGGTTTAAGGGTACACATGCCGCGAATCAACAGTTCAATTTGCACCCCCGCCTGGCTGGCTTCGCACAGCAGGTTGACGAAGTGGTCGTCGACCAGATTATTCAGCTTGGCCCGGATCAGCCCGCGCCTGCCTTGCTGCACATGGGTGATTTCGCGTTCGATGCGGCGGGCCAGCCCGCTTCGCGTATTGATGGGTGAAACCAGCAGGTTTTTAAGGCGTGGCTGTCGATAGCTGCAGTCGATGAAGGTGAACACTTCGCGCGCTTCCCGGCACAGCGACTGCTTTGCCGTAAAGAGCGCATAGTCGGTGTAAATCTTGGCAGTTTTTTCGTTGAAGTTGCCGGTTGAAATACAGGCATAGAGCCGCTCTTTGCCCTCGATTTGCTTTGCCACAATGCAAAGCTTCGAGTGAACCTTAAGCGAGGGAATGCCAAAGGTAACCCGGATGCCGGCATCGACAAACTTCTCGGTCATTTGTAGGTTGTGTTGCTCGTCGAAGCGGGCGCGCAGTTCAATGTTGACCGACACATGTTTGCCGTTGCGCGCGGCGTCAATCAGTGACTCGGCCACGCGGGAATTGGATGCCGCACGGTAGATATTAATCTTGATGGCGGAGACCTGCGGGTCGAAGGCCGCCTGACGCACGAATTCGGTAAAGTGGCTGAACCGGTGGTAGGGATACAGCAGCAGGATATCGCTTTCGTCGATGGCATCGAACACATTGCGGTGGCGCTGAAACTGGCTGTTCTGAATGGCAGGAAATCGCTGGAATTCCAGGTGCGGACCGATGGGGTTGGGAAACCCGATAAAGTCGCGGAAATTGCGATAGCGCCCGCCAGGAATAACCGCATCAATGTCCTCGATGCCAATTTGCTGCAACAGCATTTCCACCATTTGCTGCGGCATTTTCTTGTCGTAACTCAAGCGCATGGGCTCGGCGTGCATTCGCTGTTTCATGCTTTGCGACATGCGCTTCACCAGGCTGACTTCCGGGTCGTCGCCAAGAATGTATTCACTGTCACGCGAAAACTTCATCGACCAGGCTTCGAGGCTGTCAAAGTCGAAGAATGGGGTGAATATCTGGTCGAGGTTATGCCGTATCACCTCGTCCATCAGCATGAAGTAGTTGCGCGCATGCCCCCGGTCGGGTGGCACGTTGAGAATTCGCGGCACGCTTTCGGGCACATCAATAACAGCGTAGCTGACGTCTGCCTTGCGCTTGATTTGCACGATTAGGTAGGAAACCTCGGCTTCCAGCGAGTCTTCCAACCGCTTCTTGTTGGATACCAGGATAGGCACAATGTGGCGCATGATCTTGTCGCGGAAGTGCTCGCGCAGCCAGTCGCTTTGCTTGGCCGAAAGCTCGCCCTCGGGCAGAAAGAAGATCTTTTTCTTGGTTAGCTCGGTTTCGATTTCGGCATAGATGTGGTCGAATTCGTCGGACAGGCCGCGAACCTTTTTCTGCACTTCCTTCATCAGCTGCAGAGACTCGCCACCGCCCTGTTTGCTTTCGTGAATACTGAGACGGCGCAGGTTGGCCACGCGAACCTTGAAGAACTCGTCCTGGTTGCTTGAGAAGATTCCCAAAAAGCGAACCCGTTCAATCAGGGGGTTGCGAATATCCGCGGCTTCCTGGAGCACCCGCTCGTTGAAAGAAAGCCAGCTAAGCTCTTTGGCGATGTGCACTTGCGAAAGATTCACGCTGGAATTCTCCTCTTATGGGTTGGTCTGGTTGGCCTTAAGAATGTTGAGTTCTTTAACCTGTTGTTGCAATCGCTTCAGGGCGCTTCTTGCATCCTCAAGCTTTTCGCGCTCTTTTCGCACCACGTCGGCCGGTGCGCGATCGACAAAATTGGCATTGCCCAGCTTACTCTCGAATCGTGACACCTCTTTTACCAGTCGCTCGGTTTCGCGTTCGAGGCGAGTCAGCTCGGCATCGACATCGATAATGCCAGCCATCGGCACTAGCACCTCAAGCTCGCCGCTGAGGCCGGTGGCACAGAAGGGCGCTTGCTCGTTTGGCTCCATCCAGCGAATTGACTCCAGCCCGGCCAGCTTCCTCAGCAGGGCACGGGTATTCTGCAACCGCTCGCGATCGCTTTGATCGCCTCCGCGCAGCA
>CAKZNR010000090.1 GCA_937129725.1 uncultured Cellvibrionales bacterium
GAGAATATTTACACCTACTATTACGACAGCGGCACCAGCAGCTGGGATCGTAACAACAACAGCTCGCGCCGCTGAAATCGACCCAAGCGCAGCAAAATAAAGGGAGCCCTATAGGGCTCCCTTTATTATTCCCAATTCGATTAAGTTGCTGGCCACCGCAGTTACAATAAGAAGATGAACAGCACTGCGCTCGAGCTGCCCCCTTTAAGCGCTTACGTACACGTACCCTGGTGCGTGCGGAAGTGCCCCTATTGCGATTTCAACTCTCACCAGGCCAGCACCGGCAAGGTGGGCGACCCGCTTCGCCTGCCCGAAGAAGAGTACCTCTATGCCATCGCCGATGATCTGGCGAAGGAGTTGGAGTTGGTTCAGGGCAGGCAGTTACAGTCGGTATTTTTTGGGGGCGGAACGCCCAGCCTGCTGCAGCCGGTGGTGATCGAAAATATTATCGACCTGCTGTCGCACCACGTCGGCCTTGGCCAAGACTGCGAAATCACGCTGGAGGCAAATCCGGGTACTTTCGAGGCGCAAAAATTTGCCGCTTACCGGCAAGCCGGAGTGAATCGGCTATCAATCGGTGTGCAGTCTTTTGACGATCTGAAGCTACAGGCATTGGGGCGCATTCACGGCAGCGACGAGGCTGTGCAGGCCTTTCATATCGCACGCGATGCCGGCTTCGACAATATCAATCTCGACCTGATGTTCGGCCTGCCGGGGCAAAGCCTGGCCGAGTCGCAACGCGACCTGCATCGCGCAATCGAACTGCAACCTGAACACCTTTCCTGGTACGAACTCACACTGGAACCCAATACCGAATTCTACAAACGCCCCCCGCGGCTGCCGGTGGAATCTACCATGAACGAGATTAACGATAAGGGTATTGAGCTGCTGCTGAGCAATGGTTTTCAGCGTTACGAAACTTCAGCATTTGCTCGCGACAACAAGCAGTGCCAACACAACCTGAACTACTGGCAATTCGGCGACTACCTGGCCATTGGGCCCGGTGCTCATGGCAAAACTACCGGCGGTGGCGGTATCAAGCGCTACAGCAAAACAAGGGCGCCACAGCACTATTTGGCCAAGCAGGGAACCCGTCGCGTGGGAGAGCAGAGTATCCCTCCCGACCAGCTCGCATTTGAATTTCTGATGAATGCATTGCGGTTGATCCAGGGGTTTCCCCTGCAAACCATGCTGCATCGCACCGGCATGAATGCCGATCAGGCCCGCAGCGTTCTTGCCCCTCTGGCTGCCAAAAACTACCTGCAAATTTCTTCAAAAGGACATGTCGCCCCGACATCATTAGGGGTACGCTATTTGAACGACTGCCTGGTCGAATTGCTGCCCGGTTGATCTGGACAGCGGCGAAACTTTGACACAGGCTTGCAGTCGAAGCGACGGGAAAACAAATAAGAGTTGCCGGAGGCAGAAATGAAAATCTACGGATTCAATACACCCAATGTACACAAGGTGGTGTACACGGCAGAGAAGCTTGGCACCCGCTATGAATATATCCCGGTGAATCTTTTGGCCGGAGAGCAGCGCAAACCCGAACACCTAGACCGGCACTGCTGGGGCATGGTACCCGCGCTGGAAATTGAAGGCGAATGCCTTGTCGAGAGCAACGCGATCTGCCGTCACCTTGCCCGCATTGGTGATTCTCCACTCTATCCGCACCACCCCATGGCTGCTGCACGCGTCGACGAAATGATCGACATGATTGTGCTGCACCCGGGTCGCGCCCTGGGAACCTTCTTTTTTGAAGAGGTCGTGAAGGCCGGCTTTATGCAACAAGACCCGGATCCCGCCGCGCTGGAAGCTGCTCAAAAGCAGTTGAACGACCAGTTACCCGCCATCGATTCACGGCTTTCGTGTCACACCTTTTTGTGCGGTGACCAGCTGACCATTGCCGACACCATCGCCGTACCTGTCTTCGCCACGGCGCAAATGACCAGCGTGGATCTTTCTGCATTCCCCCATCTGCAAGCCTGGCTGGAGCGCGCCGTCAGCCGGCCGGCCTGGAAACGCACCCTGAAGGTATGTAGCGAAGGCATGCCTGCTTGACAAGGCTAGCCTGCGGCCTGCTGCTGCTTTGCCTTGGCCCTGTCGCACTGGCCGAGCCGGGCAAGCTGTTAATCGTGGGCGGTGCTCTGGCGTCTAACAACGCCGAGATCCACAAAGCCTTTATTCAGGCAGCACCTGCAGAGGGTTCAATTTTTGTCATCCCCCTTGCTTCGGGTTATCCGGCCGGCTCGGCTGCCAACATTATGCAACTGATGGTGAATTACGGCGCCGATGCACAGCGAATACAGCTGATGCCGCTGGCTGTAATGGACGACCCGGATACCGCTGATGTCGATGAAGCCAACTGGGCCGACAATCTGGATAACCCTCGAGTTATCCGGGCACTGGAAAATGCCGCCGGCGTCTGGTTTGCCGGTGGTGACCAGGCGCGCATAACCGCTTTGTTGCGTCCTGACGGAACAGACACCGATACGCTGAGAGCCATTCGCCGTGCCTTCGATAACGGCGCCGTTATCGGCGGCACCAGCGCCGGCGCTGCCATCATGAGCGACCCCATGATTCTGTTCGGCGACACCCTACCCAGCCTGTTTGGCGCCGAGGCCGGCGAGGAAGCCGTTACCCTTGGCCCCGGCCTGGGCTTCTTTGACTACGGTATAACCGACCAACACTTCGACGCGCGCGCGCGACTGGGCCGGCTGGTGGTGGCACTGTCCATGCTGCCCGAACAATCGCAGCGCATTGGCTTTGGGGTCGACGAGAATACCGGCATGCTGGTGCACTCCGATGGCCGCTTCGAGGTGCTGGGCGAAGCCGCTGTGACCATTCTGGATGGCCGCAGTGCCAGCTTCGGCAGCACACCGGACAAGGCGGCTGCGTCGCATATGCTGCTTCATATGCTGACTCGCGGCGACAGCTACAACCTGCTCACAGGCGAATTCTCCATTGCCAGCTACAAAGACCCAACCGTCGGCAACGAATACAACAGCCGGGTACTGCCGGGCGGTGGAGGTATTGCCCTGCCGCCTGCCAGCACAATCGACACGCTGGGTGAGGCCTTGCTGGACAACAGCGCAACCAGCCAGATTGAACGACTTTCCTTCAACGACAGGGGCAATCTTGCGCTTTACCGGTTCGAGCAGACCGGCAACAGTCGGGGCTACTGGGGAAGGGACGATACAAACCAGGCTCGTTACAGCATCACCGGCGTAATCTACAGTGTAGAAACCAACTAGCGGCTTCAGGCTAACTGAAGTGTTTCGCCCTTGGCGCGAAGCTCGGCCACGCTCTACCCATCACACCCGCTTTTCCAGTAAGCTTGTTCAAGAATTTCGGGGGAAATTCATTTGCTGCCTTGCCAACTAGCGAGCAGTCTTCAACTTTAAAGGGGGAAATTCTATGGCCTTGACCATCGGGGTACCGCGCGAAAGCATGGACGGCGAACGCCGTGTTGCCTTGGCGCCGGAAGTTGCCAGCAAACTGGCCAAGCTGGGGGTTAAACTGGTTATCGAGCAGGGCGCCGGCGATAGCGCCTATCTGCCGGATAGCAAGTTCGATGCCGACAGTGCGCAGTTTGTTGGCTCGGCTGAAGAGGTCTATTCGGCTGCTGACCTTATTTTTCGAATTCAATGCCCATCCAGCGACGAAATTGGCGCCATGAAAAGCGGCAGCATGCTGATTGGCTCGCTCAACCCCTTTCGCAATCTGGACCTGCTGCAACAGCTGCAGCAAAAACAAATTACCGCCTGGGCTACCGAGCTGATTCCGCGCATCTCACGAGCCCAGTCGATGGATACCCTGTCGTCACAGGCGGCTGTTGCCGGCTATCTGGGCGTGTTAAAAGCCGCCACCCTGACCTCCAAGTTTTTCCCCATGCTCACCACCGCGGCCGGCACCATTCGCCCGGCCAAGGTACTGGTACTGGGTGCGGGTGTTGCCGGCTTGCAAGCCATTGCCACCGCCAAACGCTTGGGAGCCGTGGTAGAGGCCTACGACATTCGCCCGGAAACCAAAGAGCAGTGTGAATCACTGGGCGCCAAATTTGTCGACACCGGTATTGATGCGTCGGGTGAAGGAGGCTATGCGCGGGAGCTCACCGACGAGGAGCGCGCCAAGCAAAAAGAAATTGTCGACCAGCATATTATTAAGTCAGACTGCGTAATCACCACCGCAGCCATTCCCGGCCGCCCTTCGCCCAAACTGATTGATGGCGCCACAGTGGAAGCCATGCAGCCCGGCGCAGTAATTGTCGACCTGGCCTCGGAAGGCGGCGGCAACTGTGAGCTCACCCAGCCCGGAAAAGTCATTCAGCAGGGCAATGTAATCATCAACGGGCCTCTGAACGTGCCCTCCGAACTGGCGGTTCACGCCTCGGAGATGTTTGCCAAGAATCTGTTCAACTTCATCACGCCCTTCATCGAGGAGGGCGAGCTAAAATTGGACTGGGAAGACGAAATTGTCGCCAAAGCCTGCGTTACACGCGACGGCGAGCTAGTACATGAAATGGTGAAAAAACTGATGGAGGAGCGCTCATGACACCCATTGAAGGATTTCTCGCGCTGTACATCTTCATGCTGGCCGCCTTTACCGGCTACGAGGTAATCTCGAAAGTGCCGGTGATTTTGCACACTCCCCTGATGTCGGGTTCAAACTTTGTGCATGGCATTGTGCTGGTGGGCGCCATGGTGGCCATGGGTCATGCGGAAACGCCGCTGGAACTCACTATTGGCTTCATCGGGGTATTTCTGGCCGCCGGCAACGCCGTAGGCGGTTACGTGGTAACCGAGCGCATGCTGGAAATGTTCAAGTCCTCCAAAAAGGAGGATAACGCATGAGCTATTTAATCTCGGCGTCCTACCTGGTCGCGGCAGCCCTCTTTATTCTGGGCCTGAAACGCATGTCGTCACCCAAGTTTGCCCGCCAGGGCATTATCTGGGCCGGTGTGGGCATGCTGCTGGCCACTCTCGTTACCTTCGCCTACCCCAACCTGCACAACTACGGCCTGATGATGGTGGCCATTGTGTCGGGTTCTATTCTGGCCTGGTGGACCGGCAAAAAGGTCGCCATGACCGACATGCCGCAAATGATCGCCCTCTATAACGGCATGGGCGGCGGCGCAGCCGCCTGTATTGCTGCCATCGAATTACTGGAGCTCACCGGCGAGCACCACGGCGGCGTCGCCACTCTGGGCGGCATGGAAAATCACCTGGAAGAGCCCGTGCTTCTGGAAGTGCATATTCTGGCCATTCTGGGAGCCATTATTGGCACGGTGGCTTTTTCCGGTTCGCTGATTGCCTTTGCCAAACTGCAAGGCTGGATGAACGGCGTTATTCGCTTTAGCGGCCAACGCGCGGTAAACGGCCTGGTTTTCATTGCCACCCTTTGCCTGGGTATTGTGATGATGCTGCAAATCGAGATGGCGCCCGGCTCCAGGGAAATTGTTCAGGCCTTCTTCGAGCCGGAGATACTGGTGCTCTTCTTTGTGCTGGCTGCACTGTTCGGCGTCATGATGACAGTACCCATCGGCGGCGCCGACATGCCTGTGGTGATTTCTCTGTTCAACGCCCTTACCGGCCTTGCCGTAGGCTTTGAAGGCTTTGTACTGGGCAACGCAGCCATGATGATTGCCGGTACGGTGGTCGGCTCGGCAGGCTTCCTGTTAACCCAGTTGATGGCCAAGGCCATGAATCGTTCGCTCTCGAATGTGCTGTTCTCCAACTTTGGCTCCGGCGGCAGTGGCGAACAAAGCGAGATTAGCGGCTCAATGAAGTCGATCGAGGCGCCGGACGTGGGCGTCATGATGGCCTACGCTAGCAAGGTCATCATTGTGCCGGGTTACGGCATGGCGGTGGCCCAAGCGCAACACAAAATCTGGGAACTCAGCCAGCTGCTGCTGAAAAACGACGTCAAGGTGAAATTTGCCATCCACCCGGTTGCCGGGCGCATGCCGGGGCACATGAACGTACTGCTGGCCGAGGCGGGCGTACCCTACGACATCATTTTCGACCTGGACGAGATCAACGAAGAATTTTCCAACGCCGATGTTTGCCTGGTTATTGGTGCCAATGACGTGGTCAACCCGGACGCCAAAAACAACCCCGACAGCCCCATTTACGGCATGCCCATTCTCAACGCCTGGCAGGCCAAGAACACCATCGTGATCAAGCGCGGCCAGGGGCGGGGCTTCAGCGGCATCGAAAATGCGCTGTTCTTCGCCGATAACACCCGCATGCTATATGGTGATGGCCAAGCTGTCGCAAGTGAACTAATCAATGCTGTCAAGGAACTGGCCTAGCCAACTGCCAAGCTTGCCAAAGATGAGGGGCAGCCGAAAATGACTGCCTCTTTTTTGCCTGCTGCTGGCAGGTTGTGCAGGTAAAGCTTTCAACCAGGCAGAGGCACCCCTGCTGCCGGAAAACCTGCAGGGCACACACAGGCTGGTGGGCTGGCAGTATCCGCCAACGGCAATCTGGAGCACCTCGCCGAGCGCCCAGCTCCAGGCCGAGTGCGACAATTTTGAAACTGGCATATGCCGCACGGGTGTCGACAGCACTCTCAAATATGCGGTCGAGCTGGAAATGGAGAACGAACGACAATTCCAACAGGTCGCCCTGGAATCTTTCGCGCCGCCTCTGCGCATGCTCATGGCTATGGCCTGGTTCGAGCTGCATAACAATAGGCCGGGGCTGCCCCCGGTGCAGGAATACGCCCGATTGGAGTTAACCCTGGTCTGGCAAGACCTGATTCTTGATTTCAAACCCATACTGATGCACATGCCTATCCATATTTCTCCGCACAGCAGTTGGGCGGAAAAAATGCAGGCGTTTGCCACCACAGTTAGCGACGAAACAATCCGCCTGTTGCAACAACCCAACCTGCTGGACGCGACCGACTACTATGCCCGGGTAGGCGCACCCGACTATGTCAATCAAATGTAATTTCCGCAGCAGATAGGCGACTACCAATACGCCGAAACGGTCTTCAGTGCCAACCCTGCCAACGGCATCAGCCTGCGCTATCCGCGCCCGGACCAGATGGGCTTGCTTCACCTGGATATTGATCCACTGGATACACCAGCCTCCGAAGCACTGGCGTTCACCCAGTCGAACTATCGGGCCAATGTGCAACAGGCTCTGCAGGAAGGGCGTTTTGCCGAGTACCCTCTGATGCCATCCGAGCCAATCACCATTCGCTCAACGGCGGGCCGCATTGAAGGCCTTGTCATTCGGGGTAGCCATATAAACCGAAATGGCGGAACCGGGCAAAGCCACCTGTATGTTTTCACTCGCAACAACTATCAGGTTCGAGTACAACTTTGGGCTCCTCTTGCCGAACCGGTGGACGCGACAGAGCAACAGATTTATGACTTGCTGAACAGGCTCCGGCTGCCGACGGGCTAACGTTTCGCTCAGTAGAACTCTGCTCGCTGCAGCATTACAACGCTATGGCCGCGGTCGCGCCGGTCAAAACTGACGCCAAAGCGACAACGACTGCCCCGGCAAAGCAGAGCAGCCAGTTTCAGGCCGATATCTAGCCCGGTACTCGCCCCAGGAAGGACCTCAAAGAAGCCTGGAACACTAGCGAATAGCCGCCAAAACAGCCTGCAACGATTGCTCGACGCCACGGCCCTGCATGGATATCAGCGCATCTGCGTGCTGACGGTACAGCGCATCGCGCTCGTTAAACATCTGCTCAAAACTCTGACCGGCTGGGCGAGCTATGCCCCGGCTACCCATATCCTGGATACGCGCGAGCAGACTTTGTACATCAAGTTGTAAATAGACGCAAAATGCACTGCGCTTGAGATGCTTGATGGCAGGCTCGCTGTGTACGGCGCTGCCACCGGTAGCAATTACACTCTGCTCGGCCTGAAGGTCGAGCAGCACATCGGCTTCAAGCTGGCGCAGTGCCAGATGCCCCTCTCGCTCGAGAATTTCCTGCAAGGTGCACCCTGCCCGGTTCTGTATCAATAAATCGGTATCGATGAAATCGCGAGCGGTCACACGAGCCAAAAGCACACCCAGTGTACTCTTGCCGCAACCCGGCATGCCGATTAGCAGAATATTGGAGTAGGCCTGCATCAGGCGGCTATTAGCCAGCCCTGGCGCAGCAACAGAATGGCGAACAACAGCCAGGCACCGAACAGAGCAAAGCCGCCCACCACATAAGCACGGAAACGATGCATCACATTGTTATAGCTGCAGTGAATCCAGGAATGCAGGCAGCGCGTGATAACAAATAACCAACACAGCAGAAGCAAGGCTGGTGAAAGCTGGCCGGTGGTAAAGATGGCCAGACAAAGCGCATAGAAAAGTACCGGCAACTCGAACAGGTTGCGAAAATTGTCGGCCGTCGCAATGTCCTCAAACTGTGCCGCGGTAGCGCGGCTGTCAGTCAGTTTTTGAGGGTGAATTCGCTTGCGTTTAATTTCACGCACCCGCACCCGAAACATCTGCATCCACACAATAAAGATCAAGATCACCAGAACCAGCATGGGCGCAAACACAAGATAGGGGTTCATTTACTACCCTCCGGATTATTTTGCAGCAGTTGCGAAGCCTGCCGGGCTCTGGCGCTGAGATCTTGCAGAATGGCCTGCGCCTGCTCGGCGCGCGCCACGGGCACCAGCAGGTGGTCATGATAATAGCCCGCGATCATATTGGCGGGGATGCCGGCATCGGTCAGCAGGGTGGAAACCGTTGCGGTAAGCCCCAGCGCCTCCAGACTGGAGTGCACCATTAAACTGATGCGGCAATATTCGGTTTCGTAGGGCAGTTTTAGGTCGCGGGCGCTTTCGGCTGGCAAAACCCATGTCCAACCTTCGGCTTCGCGAATACAGGCGATGGCACCTGCCTGCTGCAGGTCAACCTGGGCCAGATTTGCCCCGGTAGAAAACACCAGAGGCGTTTTGTCCAGTGTGGGTTGAAGTCCCTCCAGCAGCTGATAGAGGTCGTCGAGTCCGGCCATGCATTCACTCCTGTTATTGAGCCGGTCATGGTGGCATAAAAAAGGGCGCTTTTGCGCCCTTTCAAATGCTTGCCGTCAGGATTTCAGGTGGTTGTCGAAAAGCAGCTGCATCCTGTTCCAGGCTCTTTCAGCCTGAGCCTGATGGTAAACCGCCGAATCAAGTGGGCACCAACCGTGTTGGGCGTCCGCGTAAACCTCTACTTCACCAAAAATCCCGGCGTCGTCAAAGCTGGCGCGCAATACATCCTTGGCTTCAGGCTGGCGCTCATCGTCGTTGTCGGCAATAGCTACCAAAATGCCGGCATCGTCTGCCATTCGGGAAATCAGTTTGTGCGGCGAGTTGTCGGCGTCCGACACCAAACCGCCGCCATGGAAGCTTGCGCCGGCACCCACCCGGTCAGGGTAGGCTGCCGCCAACCGGAACACGTAGGAACCTGTCATGCAGTACCCCATGGTGCCAACTTTGCGGCTGGTATCTACTTCAGGCTGAGCATCCAGCCAGCTAATAAATGCGCCACCGTCAGAAACACAGGTTTCAGGCGACAGCGAGCGAGCATGCGGCATCAACATATCGCGCACGCCAGGCGTACTGAAGGTTTGCCCGTCTTCGACAACCTGACCCCTGTGGGTCCGGTAGTAGGGATTCACCACCAGAACGGCATAACCGGACTGGGCCAGGCGTTTGCCCATCATGCGCTTGGCTGTGCGGATGCCGACAATATCGGGCCAAAGAATGACAGCGGCATGCGCGCCCGTGGAAGGTCGCACCCAGTAAGCGTCCGCCATTCCGTCCGGCGTCTCGATTTCTACATCCTCGTCCACCACATAGGCCGCATTGGCAACCGGCGGCAATGCCGCCAGCATGGCAGCCAGAGACGAATATTTGCCAAACTGCCGGCGCGTAATTCCGTGCTGCTTCAGCCAGGCTTTGTCTTCGCGGTTGGTTATTTCATCACACATTTGTTGCCCCCTATTCGAGTCAATTGTTCGCAACTAAAACTATATGCCCTGCTGTCGCCCGGCAGGCCGCAGGTGAAAAATGATTCAGACTTTCCATCTTGGCTACTGCAGGTTCGCGCCCGGAACCATAATTGCATCCGGCCTGATGATCACCTCATCCAGCGCCTGGGGATAGAGCACTTCCCCCTCGTAATGGCTGGCAGTGCGCTGAAGTAGTTGCGCGGGTGTCATGGTTTCAAAGCCCGGACGGCGCGCGAGAATAATATGGGTAAATGCTGCCAGCCGGGGTTGGGTTTCAGCAAACACCTGGCCGGCCTGTTCGGGCGTTGCATGTACCTCCAACACGCCACTGCGGTACAGGCCCGCTTCCAGCATGGCGTCAGTAACACCCATTACCTCGTGCACCAACAGGTCGACACCCATGCTATGGGCTACAAGGTTCTCGCTGTAGGTGGTGTCCCCCGACAAAACCACCGACATTCCACCGTAATCAATACGGTAGCCATAGGCCGTGCCGACATCGGCTCCGTGGTCCACTTCGAAAGCGGTCACGACCACCCCCTCTTGCTGATACACCACGCCCTGCTGGGCTGTTTCCACTACCTCGATTTCCTGTCCGCCAGGCGGCAGAGCTTCCGGACCATTGATTCGAACCGGGATGTCTTTCGCAAAAAAGGCATGAATGCCCCGGGCAATCGCATCGACACCGACAGGCCCGTGCAGGTAAAGAGGCGTTGAGCGGCGTCGAAGCCAGGTGGTTGACCACAGCCCTGGCAGACCAGCTACATGGTCACTGTGGAAGTGGGTCAGGAATACGCGGTCAACGCGCGGCAGGTTGACCCCTGTTTCCACCAATTGCTGGGTAACATTGAGGCCGGCGTCAAACAGCAGAAGCTGCCCACCGGCTTCAACCAGTGTGCTTGTGCCCACACGCCCTGGCTCGGGCATGGGACCGTTGGTGCCCAGAAAAGTGACGCGAATTTCCGGTTGCGCCTGCACGGCGGCAACGGGAAGCAAGAGCAAAAAATAAAGCAGCGAGCGAGCTTTCATTCGATTCCCGGCCAAGTCATGGCCCACGGACTCATCAGCGAAGTACTGTACCTCGCCCAAGAAAAATCGGCTACCTGGCTTGGCCGGGACTATGACGCAAAGCAACAACAAGCATTGCCAACAGGCCCAATGAGCTGGCCAGCATTTCCGCAGGCTGGCTTGCATCGAATTCCCGCCAGGCGGTGTAGAGAGTCAGCAGGGTGGCACTCGCAATCACCACTACCAACCAGGTATCGACTCTTGAGCGAAACTCCTGCCGCATAGAACCACCCTCCCCTGGTAATTTTGGCTGCCACCCAATTTACACCGCGCGATCCAGCTCGGCCAGTATCTGCCGCAGGTAGCCCTCGCTCGTGGCCAGCATGTGCGGGGCAGCTATTTTCAGCTTGCCGCGCGAAAAACTGCGGCCTATCCAGCCCCACATACTCTGCTTGAACCGGCGCCAGGGCTCATCGGATTTGCGCCCAAGCCCGTAACGATTGCCGTAGCGTTGGGGGTGGTCTGCCGCCTTGCTCTCGTCCGGGTAATAGAGCACGCGATTGCCGGCATGCTCGAAGAATAGTTCTGGCGGCAAATGGGGCACAAGGTCATCGCGGTTGATCACCCGGTAGTAGGACTTGCCTTCAAATTGCCGGTTTAACTCACGTGCGAACTTTTTGTTACCCACCCGCGGCGCACCGAAGGTGTACAAACCATCAACCGGTACCCTTGTAGTGAGGCTTGACTCCAACATGGTTGCAGCCAGCATAACGGCCATGGCGCCGCCGAGGCTGTGGCCGGTAATCCAGACAGATTGCTGCCGGTCGCGCAGCTGGGCAATGCGGTAGCCCACCTCGTAAGCAGCGGCCTGGAACGCGTCCTGGAACCCCTCATGTACCGAGCCTGCCAGCGGAGCCGGGTCTTTCACAAACTGCAGGTTGGTCGCCCAATCGGCGTATTTCTGCTCCGAGCCGCGAAAGCAGGCAATGATGTGCCGATCGTTTCGCGCCAGGTAGCCCTGCGTATCGATATCGCGACCGCGGGCTATCTCGATGAACTCACATCGCTCAAAGCCCCAACGGGAAAAGCGTTGGCGTGCCCGCCGAGGTGGCAAATAGGCCACCACACTTGCCAGCGCAAACGCCAGCGCATCGTTCAGGCTGTATTGGCCTACGCAGTATTCCGGTTGAAACCGGTGAAAGGGAACCTCAATATCTTCCGCCATGGAAACCTCCCTGTATGTTGGCATTCAAGGGTTGGAATGCTGACTCCCTGCATTCCTATCACAACCCATATTACTCAGCCAGCTATGGCGTACAAGTGCTTGTCGTAGTACTTGCCCTGCTTGAAGTAGGCCTGACATAAAACGGCCTGCAGCTCGTATCCGCAGTTCTGCAACACCCGCATCGAGGCGACGTTCTCGTCAAACACACCGGCCCAAATACCTTTGTGCTGGCCAGACTGGAGGCATTGCCGGGTTACCTGGCGAACCGCTTGCGTGGCCACACCACGGCCCCAGAAGCGGCGACCCACCCAATAACCTATCTCGCCCATCGATGCTTCTTCCGGGTCGGGCTCAATACCAATACAGCCGGCCAGTTCGCCCTGGTATTCTATAGCCCAGGTGGGGTTCTGATGACTGCCCTGCTCTACCCACCATTGCGCATTCTCCAGGCTATAGGGCCAGGAAACTCTGGCTGTCAGGTATTTCGAAACTTCACGGTCGTTCAACAGCAGCTGCACGGCTTCGGCGTCCTCTGGCCTGAAAGGTCGAAGCTCTATCATGGTGTCTGTTGCACTCAAGGTTGTGGTTGATTCTGGTTACCACCAGTAAAGCACAATGCCGGTCGGGGTTGAACGGTCAGGGGGTCTCCGATTGAGCCCGAACTCTTGCCGCCTCAGCGCGTGCCGCCGCCTGCCGAACCCTGTCCAGAATGACAATCTGCTCGCCACTGGCACGCTCGACTGCACTCAACAGCATTTTGCTGCTGCCATCGCGGCTGGCCCACCCACTGATGCCAACCCACTCGCCCTCATTGGCAATTTCCGTTGGCAGACTGAACTCACGCCAGTGCCGAATGGATGGTCCCTCGATATACCAGGTTTCGCTATCGCCATTCGCAGAGACAGCTTCCAGCATAATCACCGGGTGGGGTTCAGCATATCGGTAAGAAACCACTTTTCCCTGCAGCCGGGTCAGATTGTCGATGTCGTAAACCGCATAGCTGTGATGAGCACTTGCGCCAAGTGGCAGGATGCAAAGCGCACAAAAGAAAAAACTGGCAATCAGAGCGAGTATATTTTTCATGGCAATTCTCTTTACTGGAATACGCACCATTCTGTCTGCCAACTGTGCACTCAAATTGGAGGATGTCAGCAAAAGTTCGCCTTTCGCCTGCACAATGAGGGTACAGCTGATTGGCGCCCCCGACTGCCTTCACCAGCAGCGCGGCCTGAACAGCATGCAACAGACTGTTTGCCAAAATAAATATGGGCTAGCATGCTGCCAGGCAACGCGTAAAATCGGCATCGACTATATTCCGGGAGATTTAGCATATGAAAACCAAAGCGCTCTTCTTGCTCAGCCTGTTTGTCTGCACACTGGTGCTTACCGGCTGCAATACGGTTCGCGGCATGGGTGAGGATCTCGAGCGCGCCGGCCAGGCCATTCAACGCGAATCGTCCGACGCTCAAGACTAGCTATTTGATGTCTGACACGCCCGCCAACCTCACACACCTGAATTCTCGCGGCGAGGCTCGCATGGTGGATGTCTCCGCCAAGACCGAAAGCGTGCGTGAAGCCCTTGCAGCAGTTGATATCGAGGTCGGCAGCCAACTGCAGCAGCAAATCCTGTCTGGAGACCTGCCCAAAGGCGATGTTCTGGCGGTGGTCAGGGTCGCTGCGATTCAGGCCAGCAAGCGATGCAGCGACCTTATTCCTCTTTGCCATCCATTGCCGCTGGAAAAAGTTGCGGTGGACATTCAGCCACTGGGAAACAGCCAGATCCAGATTCAAGTGACCTGCCGCACCACCGGACGCACTGGCGTAGAAATGGAAGCGCTAACGGCGGCTTCCATCGGCGCGCTCACGCTGTACGACATGTGCAAAGCAGTCAATCGCGGCATTCTGATCAACAACCTGCGTTTACTAGAGAAGTCGGGTGGCAAATCGGGCGACTGGACTGCCGATGAGGTGGAGGGGTGAAAATTCTCGTGCATCTGTTTGGCCGTTTGGGCGACTACATCGAGCAAAATCCATTGCCGATAGAACTTGAAGGGCGGGCTTACCCGGCCGAACAAATCCGCGATCATATCGGCAAGGAGTACCCGGAACTGGGGGATGCACTCTCACAGCCCCAGGTGTTGGTCGCCGTCAATCAGGCCATCGTACCCGCCTATTTTTCCGTCGAGAGCGGAGACGAGTTAGCCTTTTTACCGCCTGTAACGGGCGGGTAGGCGTGCCACAAACCAGCATTCGTATCGACACCACAGACTTCGATGTGGCTGTCGAATATGATCGGCTGTGCCAGTCCGACAGTGGCGCCGGTGCCGTTGTATTTTTTGTTGGCCGCGTGCGCAGCGACAACGAACAACAGCAGGTTGAGGCGCTCGAACTGCAACACTATCCGGGCATGACTGAAAAACTGATCGAGAAAATTTGTGACCAGGCCAGACAACGCTGGTCGCTGCGCAATATCAGCCTGGTGCACCGCGTGGGCCAACTCATTCCGGGAGAACAGATTGTATTTGTGGGTGTAAGCTCGGCTCATCGCACCGACGCGCTAGAATCGGCGCACTTCATCATGGACTACCTGAAGACCGAAGCCACTTTCTGGAAAAAAGAACGGCGCGCGGGCGAAGCGGTGTGGCTGGAGCAACGCCACAGCGACCATCGAGCGCGCGACAAATGGCAGTCATAAAATAACTGCATACTCAGTAGGCAATTAATCACCCAGGGGGTGGTATGTCATTGGATCATCAGGAGTTTTTGCGATACAGCCGTCAGATGATGGTAGAGGAAATAGGCGAAGAGGGTCAGCAACTGCTGAAAGAGGCGCGCCTGATGGTTGTGGGCCTGGGGGGGTTGGGTTGTCCCGCATCGCTGTACCTGGCTGCCGCCGGCGTGGGCCAATTGATTCTCGCCGACGGCGACGACATTGAACTCTCTAACCTGCAGCGACAAGTACTCTACCGGGAGCAGGATGTGGGCCAAAACAAGGCATCCACTGCCAGGCGCAGATTGCGACGATTAAACCCCCATATCGAGATCGAGGCGCTCGGCGAGCATGTGGACCGTCGAGACCTTGCCGGCTATCTGCCCGAATGTGACCTGGTGCTGGACTGTACCGACCGGATGAGCGCGCGTCAGGAAATCAATCGCGCTGCAGTGGCCACCTCCACCCCACTGATTTCTGCCAGTGCAATAGGCTGGGAAGGCCAGTTGCTGGAACTACTTTCGCCGGGAGATGAAACGGCTTGCCTGGCTTGCATCTATGGTGCCGACGAAAGCGAGCCGGCACAGAACTGCAGCACGGCGGGAGTAATCGGGCCGGTGCTTGGCATGCTGGGCAGCTGGCAGGCGCTTCGCGCCATTCTGTTTCTTACGCAGGATGCCGAACAGGAACAGGGGCGAATGCAACGCTTCGACGGGCGCAACGGCCTGTCGCAGGGGTTCGACGTGGAGCGCAACCCCAACTGCCCGGTTTGCTCCCATGAGGACTAATCGCCGCTGTCGCGCCGCGCGTCCCGCGCCCTTTGTTTGAACTGGTTGGCCGACTGGCTGCGGCGTATCCAGCGGAAGTAGGTACGCGCGATGTACTTACGCCAAACAAAACCAAAACTCATTAGCCGTACCGGCAGCACAAACAGTTCCCAAAGGTAGCAGCCGATGGATGCAATTGGCGTTTCCGGCTCGTAGGGGGCCACAGGTTCGTAACCGTTCAGTTTCAGAAGATTGGTTGCCACGGCATCAAACCGGACTACTTCAACAAACTTTAACTGCTCGCGCCAGGATTCCAGGCGCGCCGGATCGGGGCGCTTGGACACCAGACTGTGCTGATAGTCGAGCAAATCCGATGGCAGCGGGTTGCCGTCATTCTCGGCTTTCGTCTCTGCCAAAATGGGCAGGTTGACCGCGCTCAACACTATTTCCAGCGACCTGGGGTAATTGCGAACAAATTCCTCGTAGTAAATTTCGCTACATCGGCTTGGAAAAGCCGCCAACGTGGCGTCGCCCATGCCCACATACTTCAGCCACCAGTTGGCCGCCATGCTTGGCGAGTTGGGCCCCCAGTTCAAATTCTTTACCGAGGCAAAGCAGGCCCTGCCATCGCGCTTCAAATGCACAAAGCGGGCATTCGGGAAGAGGTTAAGCATCGAGTGGCTGTGAAGCACGTTTTCCGGCGTGTGATCCACCCAGCGAGTAATCCCCTGCTTGCCGGGGTAATAGGTTTCCTTGTATTGCCATACCAGCCAGCGCACGGCGTCAGCCAGTTCAATCGACTTTTCCGGCTCGCCATACTCGGCCCAGTTCGGCTCGATTTCCCAGGTGGCAAAAAAAGTATGGCGCTCGACGATGCCAACAAAGTCGCCCCAGAGGATTTCCCCGTGCTTCTCCCGATGCTGCATCAGCTGGTAAATGAAATGCGATTCGGGCGTGGTGAAACACTGCGGGTGCCCGGAAACCTGCACACCCATCATGGTCGTTCCACTGCGCGGACATCCGCCAACAAATATCGGGTCGATCGATTGATAGGCGGGCGTTTCAGGCATATCTGGTTTTCACTTCTGGCATAGGAAACAGCTTGAGCCCGGAATACCGCAGGCCGGCTTTGGCAGCCGGGGCTCGCATTACCACGGATTTGGTTAACGGCGGCCCCGGAGGGCGACAATGCTATAGTTCCAAAGGCAACGAATCAAACCCAATCCGACCTTCTGACTGAACCAGCGAGGTGCCAGTTGAGCCATACAGACAGCGAAAAAAAATCTCTGGGTATTGCCCTGCTCACGGTGTCGGATACCCGCAGCAGCGAGAATGACACCTCTGGCGATTATCTGGCCACACAACTGCAGACAGATGGGCATCGGTTGGTCGATCGTCAGCTGGTGCCAGACGACAAGTATTTCATTCGCGCGACCCTTGCCAACTGGGTCATTACACGAGAGGTGCAGGTGGTATTGATCACCGGCGGTACCGGATTTGCGTCGCGCGATGTGACGCCCGAAGCCGTTGGCCCTCTGCTCGACACGGAAATACCCGGTTTTGGCGAACTGTTTCGCCAGGTCAGTCATGGCGAAATCGGCAGCTCAACCATTCAGTCGCGCTGCCTGGCTGGCTTCAGCAACAACACCCTGGTGTTTTGCCTGCCCGGATCTCCCGGCGCCTGCCGGACGGCATGGGAATCTATCCTCGGCCAACAACTGGACAGTACCCACAAACCCTGCAACTTCGCTACGCAGGTTTAGTGGTGTCCGAAATGCTGGCTTTTGACGAAGCGCGCGAGCAGATACTGCAGCGGGCGCGTCAGCTAAAACAGGCCAACTACCAGCCGCTGGATCAAGCCCTGGGGCGAGTTCTAGCCGAGGACATAGTAGCCCCCATCGATGTGCCGTCGGCAGACAACTCGGCCATGGACGGTGTTGCACTGCAGGTTGGCAAAGAAATTCCGGCAGGTAGCAGCTTTCGGGTTAGCGCCCGCATAGCGGCCGGCTCGGCACCACAGCCTTTGGAACCAGGCACGGCGGTCCGCATTTTTACCGGCGCGGTGATACCGGCCGGCGCCAACGCAGTGGTACCCCAGGAAGAAATCCGCCTTGTCTCGATAGACGAACCCCGCCCGGGCGCGCAGACCGAGCAATCCTCGACAAGGGCACCCGCTATCGAGGTTGGCGCAACCATAGAGTTAACCGCCGCTGTTCAGGCGGGTCAGCACGTGCGCTCTACCGGCGGTGATATCCGCTGCGGTCACCTGGTTCTGCACCGGGGCACCCGGCTCAACCCGCAGTCTCTCGGCTTGCTGGCGTCGCTTGGTATCAATTCTGTGCCGGTCTACGAACAACTCAAGGTGGGGGTGGTTTGCACCGGTGACGAACTGGTTGCGCCTTGCCAGCCCCTTGCACCCGGGCAAATCTATGACTCCAGCTCCACCCTGCTGAGCTCC
>CAKZNR010000091.1 GCA_937129725.1 uncultured Cellvibrionales bacterium
CCAATGCACTTAAGAACTGCTCATTATCAGCTAAACGGCGTTTGTCTTCGTCGTTTACGTTTTTAAGGAGCACAGGTAGTGGCTTGCTAGGCGCAATATCCATTTCACCGCGAATGTTGCGCACTGCCAGAATAATACCTTTGAGCCACTCCACATCTCGTTCGGCTTCCTCGTCCAACCCTGATGAATCGCTTGTTGGCCAGGGCTGTAGCATGAGGGTATCGCCCCTTTTGCCGGCCAGCTCTTTGACCGACTGCCAGATCTCCTCGGTAATAAAGGGCATCAGCGGGTGGGCCAGGCGCAGCAGGGTTTCGAGAACCCGAACCAGGCTGTAGCGGGTGCCCCGCAGCACCTCGGACGATGCCTGCTCGTCCCACAGAACGGGTTTGGACAGCTCCAGATACCAGTCGCAGTATTCGTGCCAGATAAAGTCGTACAGGTGTCGCGCGGCCAGATCGAAGCGAAAATTGTCGAGGGCTTTTGAATAGTCGGTTTCCAGGCGCTGCAAGCGGCTGATAATCCAGCGGTCAGGCACCGAAAGCTCGCCGCAGTTTTGGTCACTGCCGCAGTCGTACCCCTCGGTATTCATCAGCACATAGCGACTGGCATTCCAGATTTTGTTGCAAAAATTGCGATAGCCCTCCAGGCGATGCATATCCCAATTGATATCGCGCCCGGTGCTGGCCAGAGCCGCCAGGGTAAAGCGCAGCGCGTCGGTGCCGTGAGCCTCGATACCCTGAGGAAACTCCTTGCGCGTGCGTTTGGCGATCTTTTCCGCCAGTTGTGGCTGCATCATGTTGCCGGTGCGTTTTTCCAGCAGGTCTTCAAGGCTGATACCGTCGATCATGTCGAGTGGATCGATCACGTTGCCTTTCGACTTGGACATTTTCTGGCCATGGTCGTCACGAATCAGGCCGGTGACATACACCTTTTTGAATGGCACTTCTGTGCGGAAGTGCAGGGTCATCATGATCATGCGCGCGACCCAGAAGAAGATGATGTCAAAGCCGGTCACCAGCACATCGCTGGGATGGAATCGGCGCAAATCATCGGTGTCCTGCGGCCAGCCGAGGGTGGAGAAGGTCCACAGGGCTGAACTGAACCAGGTGTCCAGCACGTCCTCGTCCTGGCGCAAAGTCAGGCTATCTGGCAGCTGGTGTTGCTGGCGCACGTCAGCTTCGCTGCGCCCCACGTAGGTGTTGCCCTCGTTGTCGTACCAGGCCGGTATACGATGCCCCCACCAGAGTTGGCGGCTGATGCACCAGTCTTGTAAATCGCGCATCCAGGCGAAGTACATGTTTTCGTAGGATTTCGGCACAAACTGAATGTCGCCATTTTCAACCGCCTGGATGGCCGGTTTGGCCAGCGCTTCAACACTGACATACCACTGGTCTGTGAGCAGGGGTTCGATAGGCACGCCACTGCGGTCACCGTAGGGAACCTTCAGGGAGTGGTCCTGGATGGAGTCGAGCAGGCCACTGGATTCAAAGTCGGCGATGATTTGCTTGCGGGCGTCGAAACGGTCGAGCCCGGCGTAGCCTTCGGGTGCGTCCAGGTTTTCAAGCGGGATCGGGCTGCCGTCGCTGGCCAGGCTGTCGAAGCGGGTGAGAATATTGGCATCGATATCGAACAGGTTGATCATGGGCAGGCTGTGTCGCTTGCCAACCTCGTAGTCGTTGAAGTCGTGCGCCGGGGTAATTTTTACGCAGCCGGTACCAAAGTCGCGATCGACATAGTCGTCGGCGATCACCGGGATGCGACGGTTCACCAGGGGAAGGTCGACAAATTTCCCCACCAGGTCGGCATAGCGCTCGTCGTCTGGATGCACCGCAACCGCGGTGTCTCCCAGCATGGTTTCGGGCCGCGTGGTTGCCACCACCAGGTAGTCCTTGCCATCGGCTGTTACAGCACCATCGGCAAGAGGGTAGCGGAAGTGCCACAGCGAACCCTTGCGGTCGAGGTTTTCCACCTCGAGGTCGGAAATGGCAGTGTGCAGCTTGGGGTCCCAGTTCACCAGGCGTTTGCCCCGGTAAATCAGCCCTTCGCTGTGCAGGCGAATGAATACCTCCTGCACCGCTTCAGACAAGCCCGGGTCCATGGTGAAGCGTTCCCGGTTCCAGTCGACCGAGTTGCCCAGCCGGCGCATCTGGCGCGTGATGGTTCCGCCTGATTCGGCTTTCCAGTCCCAGATTTTTTTGATGAAGTCGTCGCGTCCGAGGTCGTGGCGGTTTTTGTTTTGCTCGGCTTGGAGTTTTCGCTCGACCACCATTTGCGTGGCAATCCCGGCATGGTCGGTACCCACTTGCCAGAGGGTGCTGCAGCCGCGCATTCGCTGGTAGCGGATTAGCGCATCCATGATGGTTTGCTGGAAAGCGTGACCCATATGCAGGCTGCCCGTTACATTGGGCGGAGGAATCATGATGCTGTAGGGGGTGCCTTCGGCAGTGGGCTCAAAATACCCGCGTTCTTCCCAGTATTGATACCACTTTTCTTCTATCCGGGTTGCTTCAAAGGTTTTCTGCATGGGGCTTCGTTTTCAATCCTGCAAAAGGGTTGGTCGGCGAGCAGCTGCGGCCGGCATTTTTTGGCGCTTTCTGAGGCGCGCCATTATAGGCTGTGAGCGCCGGGCTGTCAGACCTCTTTGCCGCTTAAACGGGCCTTGAGGCGGCGTTTTAGCTCTTGCTCCAGCCGCGGCATCAAATCATCAACCAGTTGTTCGACCATTTTGTCGAGCTCAGCGCTTGCTTCTGCTTCGTCCGACTGATCGATAAAGGAAGTGAGAATAGGCAGGTCGTCCGGGTCGGGAGCCTCTTTGCCGTCGAACAGCTCGGCTTGCGGCAGCTGCATCTCCTGCTGCTGCTCGGGACCGTCGTCGAGAAAATTGACCAGTTCGCTGAGGTCGCTGAGTATTTTGCGCGGGCTCTCTTTCGCCATGAGGTTCTCGTTGTGCTGCTGTTATGTTGCCATTCAACCGGC
>CAKZNR010000092.1 GCA_937129725.1 uncultured Cellvibrionales bacterium
CTTGGTCATTGCCTGTTCAAATTTCTTCTGCCCGTAGATCAGCGTTCTGCTCCAGCTACCATCATGCAAAGCCTGTTCGAATAACAGCCCCGCAGTCCAGTCTAACAGCATACTTCCGAGAAAGTGCCCCGCTGAAGCAATTACCGCGTCTACGTCCGGTACAATGTCGTATTCTACAAAGATACCGTACGTCGTGTTGGTGCCGTCATGCCCCTTTACCGCAAGGAGCACTCCTACGGCGAGTATGTTTTCGACTGGGCCTGGGCCCAGGCCTGGGCCCAATACGGGCAAAACTATTACCCCAAGCTGGTAAACGCCATTCCCTTTACCCCTGTGCCTGGCCCGCGCCTGCTGATGCAGTCGCAGGAAGGCATTGCCGAAGTGGTAAAGGCGGCGGCCGAAGCCATCGAAAACCTGTGTCACAAAGCCGGTTACTCCGGCTGGCATATGCTGTTTCCGCAGCCAGAGCTGGTCGAATTGCTGCAGTCAGACATGCTGCTGCGCAAGGATGTGCAGTTTCACTGGCACAACCGGGACTACCTCGATTTTGATGCCTTCCTGGCCGATTTGCGCTCAAGCAAACGCAAACAAATCCGCCGCGAACGCCGTCGTGTAGCCGAACAGGGGGTTTACCTGCAACGCTTGAGCGGGCAGCAGCTAACCGGCGAAGCCATGGAAGCCTTTTACCACTGCTACTGCGAAACCTACCTGCGCCGCAGCGGCCACAGCGGTTACCTCAACCGGCAGTTTTTCCAGCGCATCGCCGAAACCATGGCAGAACAAATTATGCTGGTGCTGGCCTGGCGCGAGGAACAGGTGGTAGCTGCCTCACTCTTTCTGTTCGACAGCCACAACCTGTATGGTCGTTACTGGGGCGCTCTCGACGACATCGACTGCCTGCATTTCGAGGCCTGCTATTACCAGGGTATCGAATTTGCCATCGAAGCGGGATTGGCGCAGTTCAACCCGGGCACCCAGGGCGAACATAAACTGGTGCGCGGGTTCGAGCCGGCTCAAACCAGCTCGCTGCACTGGGTTGCCGACCGCCGATTTCAGCCAGCTCTGCAGGATTTTTTGAATCGCGAAACCCAATATAAGGAAGAGTATCGGGATGCGGCTCGCGACTGCCTGCCCTTCCGGCGCGGTCAATGAACATCATGAGCCGCGCTGTCACACTTTTGTCATGGCCGGGTCATACGCTTTGCGCAATTCAAGCTGAGTTACTGCAATGAGCCGCCGCACTGTTCTGATCGTCGATGACGAAAAACCCATTCGCGACATGCTTAAAGTTGCCCTGGAGATGGCCGATTTTGACTGTATTGAGGCCACCAACGCCCAGGAAGCTCAAATTGTAGTGACCGACCGTCGCCCCGACCTGGTGTTGCTTGACTGGATGATGCCGGAAGTGAGCGGTGTCGAGTTGCTGCGCCGCTGGCGTCGCAACGAAGAAACCATGAACATGCCCGTGATCATGCTGACGGCCAAGGCCGAAGAGGACAACACAGTTCGCGGCCTGGAAATCGGCGCTGACGACTACATCACCAAGCCCTTTTCGCCGCGCGAGCTGGCAGCCCGCATCAAGGCGTTGATCCGACGCTCTACTCCTGCCGAAGCAGACCAGCAACTTTCCGCCGGCAATCTCCTGCTGGACAACAGCAGCCGCACCGTGTCGATCAATGGCACCCCTGTTTCACTGGGGCCCACCGAGTATCGTCTGCTCGAATTCTTTATGAACAACCGCAACCGCGCCTATACCCGCAACCAGCTGCTGAATAATGTTTGGGGAGCCAACGTCTACATTGACGAGCGCACCATCGATGTTCATATCCGGCGGCTGCGCAAGGCACTTTCGGTTGATGGTTACGAAAACTGCATCCAGACAGTGCGCGGATTCGGATATCGCTTTTCCGAGGCGGCTCTGGTTAAATCGGACACCTCCGACTAAAACCGATTCAGCAAACTTCAAAAATTGAAAAGCCAGTTCTCACAAGAAATCTGGACCCTTGCTATTGCTCTGATACTGGGGCTGCTGGGCGGCCTGGCCCTGGGACATCCCGTGGCGGGTCTGGCAATGGGGGCCGTTGTCTATATCGTGCGCCTGCTGGTGCAAATGCAACGCCTCGACCATTGGCTGCTCAGCCTCGACCGCGAAAAGAAACCCCGGTTGAGTGGTGTGCTGCAGCACATCCTGGACCGCCTCACCAAACTTCAGCGCCAGCACGAGCTCGAAAACAACCTGCTGCGCGCCTCGCTCGCCCGACAGCAAACGCTGATTTCAGATGTGCAGGATGGCGTGTTGCTGCTCGACAACCGCAACCGTATCAAGTGGCTTAACAGGGCAGCTGAAGAGCTGATCACGCTGGGCGCCAATCGCTCACTTGGCACTCCCATTCGCGGCGCCATTCGTAACGCCGATTTTCACGCCTGGCTGGATTCGGAAGAAACCGGTCGCGAGCTGCGCTTTTGCTTCGACGAGAAGAGCAACCGCTGGCTGGACGCATCCATGACCTACTACAGAGAGAACAGCGAGAAACTGCTGGTGCTTCGCGATGCCACCAAGCTCCAGGAGCTTGAAGAAATGCGCCGCGACTTTATCGCCAACCTGTCGCACGAATTGCGTACGCCAGTGACGGTTCTGGTGGGCTACCTGGAAACCCTGCAGATGCGCCTTGAAAGCGACGAACCCAGCATGCGGATTACGCAGGAAATGAGCCTGCAGTGCGATCGCATCTCGTCCTTGCTGCAAGACCTGCTCACACTGGCCAAGCTGGAATCCATGGACGGTCGAAGCACTCAGGAACCGATTCAAATCGGGCCACTGCTGCACCAGGTTGTCGAGGATGCACCGCAACTTGCCGAATATCGCGATCACGAAATCAGCATGCGCATTCAAGACAATCTTTGGGTAAACAGCTCACGAACCGACTTGCTCAGCGCATTTTCCAATCTGCTGTACAACGCCGTGCGTCACACCCCGCCCGGCACCGCCATCAAGATAAAAGCCAAGCGCAAGGGCAACAGAGTGGAGGTGGAGTTTGTCGATTCCGGGCCGGGCATTGCGCGGCAACACCTGCACCGCCTTACCGAGCGTTTCTACCGGGTAGAATCCAGCCGCAACAGCGAAACCGGCGGCACCGGCCTCGGCCTGGCCATCACCAAACATGCCCTCTTGCGCAGCCAGGGCGAGCTTGAAATCGAGAGCGTGCTGGGCAGCGGCAGTACGTTTCGCTGTGTTTTCAAGGCAGCAGCCGAGCACGGCGACGAAATAGCCAACGCGGCTGTCGGCTAACAAGGTAATGGCCCGCTTGGGCTAATAGATACCGGGAATAAAACGTTTGCGCGCTTGCGCGTATTCGGCGTATTCGGCGTGTTTTTCCGTCAGCAGCTTTTCTTCCATGGCCGCCTTGCGATCCAGCACCAGCGCCAGGGCCACCCAGGCAAGCAGCGACACCGGACAGGCTGTCATGATGACCACGCCCAGAAGCGCCAATAACACCGCACTGTACATAGGGTGGCGGATGTAGTCGTAGGGGCCATCGAAGCAAATGCTGGCGCCTTCGCGCGGCAGGGGCACAATATTGAAGTTATGCGGCCGGTTATTTGCCAATGTCCAGGCGCCCAGTAGCAACCCACACGCCAGCAACCAGCCTCCGCCGGTGCCCTGTTGCGGCACTTGCCGGCACGCCAGAATGACCAACGCAATCAGCGAGAACTGAGCGATCACAAAAGCCTGTGCCTGTCTTTTTACTGAATTCACGTCTTACCTGCCCTTCAGGTGCACCGACATACTAGCGACAACCACTATCATGTCCAATAGCAACCGGAGTATTTCATGACCAGCGCAGCACCCGACACATCGCAGCATTGCAACCCGCTGCTGCAACATCTGGAAATGCCAAATTTCCACGCCGGCCTGGGTGATGATTTCGCCGACCCGGTAGCAATCCAGCCGCTGGAAAACCCCAGGCTGGTGGATCGCAGTCCCGAAGCTGCCGCATTGCTCGATCTGGACGAGCCCGATTCGCAAGAGCTCGTTTCCCTGCTCAACGGCGATTGCCTGGACGCGCGCATGCAGCCCTTGGCCAGTGTTTATGCGGGCCACCAATTCGGGTCCTGGGTGCCGCAGCTGGGCGACGGGCGGGCTCACCTGCTGGGTCAGGTGCGAGGCAAGAATGGGCAACTCTGGGAACTGCAACTGAAAGGCAGCGGGCAAACTCCCTACTCACGCTTCGGCGACGGGCGCGCAGTGCTGCGTTCCAGTATTCGCGAGTACCTCTGCAGCGAAGCCATGGCAGGGCTGGGGATTCCTACCACCCGCGCCCTGGCCCTGATCGATTCCGACAGCCCCGTTCAGCGTGAGCGAACCGAGCGCGGGGCCATCGTTCTGCGCATGGCACCCAGCTTTATCCGCTTTGGCCATTTTGAACTGTTCGCTTCGCGCCATCGCATGGACATGGTCGACAAGCTGATAGACCACATCCTGCTGCATCACCGGCCCGAGCTGCGCGAGGCAGACAACCCAGCACTGGCCCTGTTTGAAGATGTAATCGAACGCACCGCCAGGTTGATGGCCCAGTGGCAACTGCAGGGCTTTTGCCACGGCGTAATGAATACCGACAACATGTCTATCTTGGGGCTGACAATCGATTACGGCCCATTCGGATTTCTCGATACCTACAACCCGGCCCATATCTGCAACCACTCCGACCATGGCGGTCGATACAGCTGGTCACGACAGGCCGATATCGGCTGGTGGAACCTGGCCTGCCTGGGCAACAGCCTGCTGGAACGTATTTCGCTAAAGCAGGCCCAGGAGTCGCTGGAGGTCTATCGCGACCATTACCAGGCTGGCTTTCGCAGCCTGATGAAGGCCAAACTTGGGTTGCAGGACCTGCCCGGAGTCGAGGACGACAGCCTGATCGAAGACTGGCTGCAGCTGCTCTACCAGCAGTCTGCCGATTTCTCCCTGTCCTTTCGCAGCCTTTCAGAATTTGACGAATCTGCCGGGCACCCTCTTCATAAGGGTGGGCTGAAACCCTCTACGGCTTTGAACAACTGGCTGGAAAGGTACCGCCAGCGATTGCAGAAACAAGCGGGCACCATGGCCGATCGACACAGCGCCATGCAGGCGGTCAACCCCCTGTACCTGCTTCGCAACCACCTGGCGCAGCGCGCCATCGACAGGGCCGAGCAGGGTGACTACAGCGAGGTTGCAAGGCTGCGCAAGGTGCTGGCCACGCCCTTTACCCGGCACGAAGGCGCCGACGATCTGGCCGAACCACCCCCGTCGAACGAGCAGGGAATCGCCGTTAGCTGTTCATCCTGAGCCGGGCTCACTGCGCGGAAACTGCAGGCAAAAACACACACCACTGCCGTCAAGCAAGTTATCCGCAGTGACTGCCCCTCCCCATTTGGCGGCAATACGCTGCACCATTTGCAGGCCGAAACCCAGGTGAACCTGCTGCTGGCCTTTTGGCCGCACGCTAACCAGGGCGTCGAACAGGTTGTGCTGCATTTGCGGAGGCAATACCGGACCCTCGTTCTCAACCAGTAGATTCCAGTTATTTTCATCCAGGCTGAGACAAATCCTGATTTCGCCGGTGGCAAAGTCGACGGCGTTGTCTACCAGCTTGTCCAGCGCCTGTACCAGCAAGTCGGGCGAGCCCCAGGCCAGGTCAGTCAGTTCGCAGCCGTTGCATTGAAGGCTTACTTCAGCCGCACTGTAGCCTGCTTTATAGGCCTGCACCAGCTCGGTCAGCACAGGCACAGGTGCATACTCTTCCAGTTCCATCTCATCGAGTAATTGCTCGAAAGAACTGGCCTGCGCCATC
>CAKZNR010000093.1 GCA_937129725.1 uncultured Cellvibrionales bacterium
TACTCGGCTATGCGCCTGGATACGTCAAGCAGCGACTCGCTCTCGCTGGCGCCCAGCTGTTTGTTCAACAGCGGAAACGCCGCCAGAGAATCGCGCAGCCGGGTGAGATCGCGCGGCCGTGCCGAGCCAAGCCCAATACGCGCCAGAATGCGCTCCATGTCGCCCACATCGCGCAGGGTCTCGCCGGTGGACTGGAAGCGCCAATGCTCCTGAAGCGCCAGAATGCAATGCTGTCGGAAGCGAATTGCGTCCAGGTCACGAAGTGGAGCGCTGAGCCAGCGGCCCAATGCCCGGCTGCCCATGGCGGTGGCGCAATGGTCCAACACCTCAAGCAGAGTATTATCCCGCTCACCCTGCAGGTTCTGGGTGATCTCCAGGTTGCGCCGGGTGGAGGCATTCATCACCACCTGGCGTTCGCCCGTCTCAATCCGCGGCGGTAATAGCCAATCGAGCTCGTCGCACTGCGTTTCGCGAGCGTAGCGAAGCAGGGCACCCGCTGCGCTGATGGCGCAGGTCAGTTCCTCACAACCAAAGGCCTGTAGTGATTTCACCCGGTACTGTCGGCAAAGTAATTCAACCGCTGGCTGGTGCTCGAACTCCCAGTCGGGGCGGGTGCGCACACATCGGCAGCCCTGATTATCGGCCAGGTCGGAAAGTTCTTGCGGGGCCAGTAGTTCGGCCGGCGCAAGGCGCGCCAGCTCGGCCTCCAGCAGGTTGCGCCGGTCGAACTGGGCCAGGTTGAAGCGCCCACTGGCCATATCCAGGCTGGCCAACCCCCACTGTTCCCCATCGCTGGCCAGGGCGACAAGCAGGGAATCGCTCTGTGCATCAAGCAAGGCCTCATCGGTCACGGTGCCCGGGGTGACAACCCGAACTACCTTGCGCTCTACCGGACCTTTACTGGTGGCCGGGTCGCCTATTTGTTCGGCGATAGCCACGGAACGCCCCATTTTTACCAGTCGAGCCAGGTAACCATCGGCTGAGTGGTAGGGAATGCCGCACATGGGAATGGGCTCACCGGCGGATTGGCCGCGTTGGGTAAGGGTTAAGTCCAGCAGGCCTGCTGCCTTTTTGGCGTCTTCGTAAAAAAGTTCGTAAAAGTCACCCATGCGATAAAACAACAGCTCGCCCGGGTGCTCGCTTTTCAGCGCCAGGTACTGCTGCATCATGGGGGTATGGTTGGACAGATCTTCGAATTCCGACATGGGAGAATCTTAAACGAAGATGCACAGAGGCGCAGCGTTCGTCGCCGCAAAATTTGCGCTGCCAGGTGCGCATCGGCGGCGCCTGTGAAACACTAGAGCTTCAGCTACTCAACGAAGCTTCGCGAAGCAAGAATGTCAAACGAATTGCCCTTTTCACAGGCCTGTGAAAACAATAAACAACCCATACTGGACTGCATTGCGCAGGTATTCACCCAGCCGGGCCGGGTGCTGGAAATTGGCAGCGGCACAGGCCAGCATGCGGTTCACTTCGCTGCCAGCTTGCCTCACATCGAGTGGCAGCCCAGTGACCATCCCGCCAATGCATCATTGGCTCGCCCTCGCATTCAGCAGGCTCAACTAGCCAACCTTTGCGATCCGCTGGCGTTGGACGTGGTATCGCAAAGCTGGCCGGTTGAATCGTTGGTGGGTGTGTTTTCGGCTAACACCGCGCACATTATGGGCTGGCCAGAGGTGCAGGCCATGTTTGAAGGCGTGTCTCGCAACCTGAATGCCGGCGGCGCGTTTTGCCTTTACGGGCCCTTTAATTACGGCGGTGAATTCACCAGCGATTCGAATCGGGCTTTTGACGCGCATTTGCGAAGCCAGACTGCGCACATGGGCATTCGGAATATGGATGATTTGCTGAATCTGGCTAGCCGGGTCGAGTTGACACTGGAGAAGGATTACGAAATGCCGGCCAACAACCGGTTACTGGTTTGGCGAAGCTAACGTAACCCCTTGGTTATTCCTTGTTCCGGTTCAACCACATGGTGAATCCGGTGATAAACATCACCGCCGGTGCTGCTCCAAACACAGCCCAAATTGCCTTGAAGCTTTGATCGCACAGGCCAGGGCCATCGCAGGGTAGGGCAATGCCGTTTAGTCGCCCAAAATGCAGGAAGGCCAATAAATACAGCAGGTGATCAACAAAGCGGTCGCCAGCAGTTTCGCGGCTGGGCGGCTCTATCTTGTCTGCCAATCCGTTAAAGAAATCCTGAAAGCAAAGGTAGGCGCCGCTGGCGGCAAACATAATAATAAAAGCAGCGCTCCAGAAGCCCATGCTGCTGTGGGTTTGCCATATTTTTTGGGTTGTTGTGCCGCCGGGTTGCACCCTCAGGCGTTGTGTCCAGCGGCTGACGCCGGGCCACCACAGCAGCAGGCCGCTGCAGGCCATAAACAGCAATGCCAGTGCGCCAATGCCGTTTATGCGCACACCCGCTGGCCCGGCCAGAAAGCTTTTGTGCAGTTCCATCAGGGTGTAAACCGCGTCCATTTTCCAGCGCGATGCGCTGCCCAGGTCTGCGCCGGTGCGTGGGTCGAAAAAACGCTGTAGTCGCTTGCCGCCATCCACCAGCCAAACTTCCACCGCCTGGTTTTCATCTGCGCCGCGAAACAGGCGCCCTATTTGATATCCGGGGTATTGTTCAAGCGCTCGTTGCTGCAGCTGCGCATCTTGCAAAAGTGGCGATTCAGCCGTGCTAAGCGGGGGAATCGGCATGGCCATTTCCAGCAGCTCGTTTCGGTATACCAGCACGCTGCCGGTCAGGCTAATAAACAGCAGGTATAGGCCGAGGCTGATGCCGGTGATCATGTGCAGGCGAAACAGCAGGCGCCGCAGGCGCAGTTTTTGGGGGTGGTGCAGCCATTGATTCAAGAGGCTGTTCTCAACGGGCATGGGTTAACAAGTCGGTTACAAATACTGGTTTGAATGGGTTGTTGGCCATTATGAAATCCGATCGTGCCGCTTTATGCCAGCTGGCAGCTAGCTGCGCTCAAAAATCTCTACGAATGCTTACAAACAGGCTGCGCGGTTCGCCGGGGAAGTATCTGGGACCACTGAATATGCTGTAGTCGGCACGGTCGGCATAGGCCTTGTCCAGCAGGTTGTTTAACGCCACAGACACCTGCCCCCAGCTTGTTTCGCGCGCCCAGCGTATATCCAGCAGGCTGTGGCCGGGATAGCTGAATTGGTTTTGCGCGTCCAGGTAGTAATTGCCGGTGTAGCTTAAGCCCAGTTCCACCCGGTTATTGGCCCGCTGCCAGGCCAGGCTGGCCTGCCCAAACCACTCGGGTGCCGCTTCAATGCGCCTGCCATCCAGACTGCCGCCGCCCGAGTCAAAGCTGTCCTCATATTTGTGCAGCGCCTGATTCAGCACCAGCGCATAGCTCCATTGAGCCATTAATGCACCCTGCAGGCTAAGTTCCGCGCCCTGATGCGAGGTTTTTCCGTCGCTCACATAGAAATCGTTGGAATCGCGAAATATCACGTCGTTTTTTTGCATACGATACAGGGCCAGTTCCAGATTGGTGCCGCCCTGGTAGTAGCGCCAGCCCAGCTCGGCCGAACGCATGGATTCCGAATGAATATCGGCCACCTGCTGTGCACCGCGCAGGCGATACAGCTCCGACGCCTGGGGTGCGCGGTAGCCGCTGGCAATGCGAGCGTAAAGGGCAGTTGAATCGCCGAGAGACCAGTTCAGGCCCAGGTTGAAGCTGGCATTTTCAAATCGGTCGCTGCGATCGGCCGGGCGGCTGTAGCGGCAGCCCCCAAAACCGCAGGCGGTGCCGTCATCCCGGGTGCGTCCAGCCAGCATGCGGTTGTCATACTGGTAGCGCACCTGCTCTAGGCGCACGCCCGTATGCAGTTCGAGTTGCTCACTGAGCTGATGTCGAAGTTGAACAAAGGGTGCCAATTGCGATGCATATACCTGATAGTGGTAGTGCTTGCCGTTGGGTACGGTAGCCACCAGAAAGGCGCTGCCGGTAGTGGGTTGGTCCTGGGCCTGACGCAGCCACCCATTGGTAAGCTCAAGGTCCAGTCCAAAAGAAAGCAGGCCCTGGCTATAGGGGAGTTGCTTGAGACTTTGTAAGCCAATGCTGCCGTGGCCGTTTTGTTCCAGCGGGGTCCCCGGCAAAAAGTGCTGCAGGAAGTTCATGCGGTTCAGGCGCACATAGGGTGTGAGTAGCAGATTGGCGGTTTCGTTTTGCCAACGGCTGTAGGCGCGAATCGACCAGGGGTCGCGATAGGCTTCGGGGTTGGGGTTGCTGCGAACCGCCGTTTCGTCCCGGTAGCTGCCGAGCCCACTAATGTATCCGGCGGTTTCCTGGTTGAGGTTCATCAGGGCAACGGCGTGAGTCGCTTGCCAGTCGCCCAGCTGCTGAACCCGGTAGGCATCCAGTTTTTGCTGGCCGAAGCCGGATTGATCCCGGTATCCGCCGTCGTGGGCCAGGGTCATATTTACCCCGTAGGCGCCGGATTCACCCCACTGCATTCGGGCTTGAGCATAGTCGTTGGGGCCGGCCAGTAGTTCAATACGGTTTGGCTGGGTACCGGCAAGTGCCGGGGTGACCAGGTTAATCACGCCGTGCAGCGCGTTTGAGCCGTACAGGGCGTTGCCCGGGCCTCGCAGCACCTCAATGCGGGCCGCGGTTTCACTGTTGGCGTCAAATAGCTCGTTAATATTGCAAAAGCCCTGGGCGCGCAGGCCGATTCCATCCTGCTGGGTTAGCAGTGAGCCGCATGCGCCGGCCCCGGTGAGCACGGCCGACCTTAATGCGGGCAGGTATTCCTGACCTTCGCCGCGCTGCAGATTTACGCCGGGAGCCTGGTTCAGGCTTTGCTGAATATGTTGTTGAAAGTCCTGAGACAGGCGATCGCCTCCCAGTACCGACGCGCTGCCGTTGAAGTCCTGCAGGCTCGATGGCAGACGTTCGCCGCTTACCAGAAGAGTCTCTATGTTTTGTGCCGTTGCTGCCAATGGCAGGATTAGCAGCAGGGCAGCGCGCAGCAGGGGTTTAGGCATGGAATATCCGAAGTTATATGCGGTTGCATCTATGTCTGAACGAAAAACGGCAGAGCCAATCGACTCTGCCGTTCAGCATTGCTGATCGAGAACTAGAGCAGCTCGAGAATACTCTCGGCAGTGCTTTTCTCAATGCCTTTTTCATCCAGGTTAATGGCCTCTACCACTGAGTCGTTCACAATCATGGCGTAGCGCTTGGAGCGTGTTCCCAGGCCGAAGCCCGAGCCGTCCAGTTCCATACCGATGGCGGAGGTAAATTCACAGTTGCCGTCGGCAACAAGCAGCAGTTCTTCGGCATTTTGCGTTTTGCCCCAGGCGCCCATCACAAAGGGGTCGTTTACGGCAAGGCACACAATGCTATCGACGCCTTTGGCCTTGATGCTGTCGGCATGAACAATAAAGCCCGGCATGTGGGTGTTTGAGCACCCGGGAGTGAAGGCGCCTGGAACTGCAAAAAGCACAATCTTTTTACCTGAAAAAATGCTGTCGGTGGTGATGTCTTCCGGGCCGTTTTCGCCCATGGTTTTAAGAGTAATCGAGGGCAGTTTTTCGCCAACCGAAATTGTCATGCCATGTTCCTTATATGTTGGGAGTGGTGTATTGGCAGCAAACTCGCTTACCAAAAAATAGTTGTCACAGTATGCTGCCTGATCTTCATCACGAGCACAAAATTACAATCCTCTAAGTCACTGGTTCGAGCGGCCCTGAACAGAAAAAACCTTTTGTTTTTCGGGGGAGGCCAGTAGCATTCGCTCACTTCTCAAGGCGTTCAATTTCATTGACTGACACAACCTCAAATACTGGCGATACCTGGTCCGTTGACGACTCGGCTGAACTATACGGGCTAAATGACTGGGGCTGTGGATATTTCGGTATCAACACAGCTGGTGAAATGACGGTGCGCGCGCCGGGTATGACCGACGGAGGGGCTTCACTGCCCGAGCTAATCAAGGGCATCAGGGAGCGTGGCTTGGACATGCCGGTGCTGTTGCGCATTGAAAACCTGCTGGATGCACAGATTTCTGCGGTTAACAACGGCTTTAATCGAGCGATCGAAGATGCGGGCTATCAGGGAGAGTACCGCGGTGTGTTTCCCATCAAGGTAAACCAGCAAAATCAGATTATTGAAGAAATAGCGGAGTTCGGCGAGCGCTTTAACCACGGCCTTGAAGCCGGCAGTAAAGCTGAGCTGTTGATCGCGCTGGCATCACTTAAACCAGGCCGGGGCTACATCATTTGCAACGGCTACAAAGACGAAGAGTTTATTAATCTTGGCCTGGGTGCGCAGAAGCTGGGCTATACCATCTTCTTTGTGGTGGAGACTCCCGCCGAAATACCCCTGTTAATCGACTGCAGCCGCAAATCCGGCATTCGTCCAAACATTGGCGTGCGTATCAAGCTGGCTACCAAGGTTGGCGGCCACTGGGCTGAAACCAGTGGCGATCGCAGTATATTCGGCCTGACCTCAAACCAATTGGTTGACCTGGTTGATGCGCTCAAACAGCACGATATGCTGGATTGTCTGCGCCTGTTGCATTCACATTTGGGCTCACAAATCCCCAATATTCGCGATATCCGCGCCAGCGTGATGGAAGCCAGCCGCTACTATGCCGAGCTTGTGCGCGAGGGGGCGCCCATGGGTAACCTCGACCTCGGCGGCGGTTTGGCGGTGGATTACTTCGGCTCGCGGTCGAACCGGGTTAACTCGATGAACTATAGCCTGGACGAATACTGCGCCGACCTGGTCGAGGTTATCATGTCGGTGCTGGACCCTCTGGACGTGCCCCACCCGCATATTGTTACCGAGTCGGGCAGGGCGCTGGTGGCTTACGGCTCCATTCTGCTCTTCAACATTCTTGACGTGACGCGCTTCGAGCCACACAAACTGGACGCAGTGGCAGAGTTTGGCCACGAATACCTGGGCTATCTTTCCGACGTGCTGGGCAACCTGAGCGAAGAGCGTTTGCAGGAGTGCTACAACGACGCGGTTTATTACCGCGACGAGTTGCGCGAATTGTTCCGGCGCGGTCAGCTCAGTTTGCGCGACCGCTCATTGGGCGAAGATTATTTCCTGGAAATTATGCAGCAGGTTCGGCGGCTGGATCCGGGTGCCGAGGATTACCAGTCCGACAGCCTGACTCTGGGCGACTATCTGGCCGATATCTACTACGGCAATTTCAGTGTTTTCCAAAGCCTGCCGGATGTTTGGGCCATTGACCAGGTATTTCCCGTCATGCCGCTGCACCGGCTGGGTGAAAAACCGGATCGCAACGCCGTGCTGGCAGATATTACCTGCGATTGTGACGGCAAGATCGACAGTTTTGTGGTGAATGGTGACATTCAGCGTGTGCTGCCCTTGCACAGAATGAAAGAGGATCAGGAATACTATCTGGGTGTGTTTCTGGTGGGTGCATATCAGGAAACCCTGGGCGATCTGCACAACCTGCTGGGCGACACCCACGTGGTAAGTGTGCGGTTGCACGAGGACGGCAGCTTTCAGTACGTCAAAGAGGTGGAAGGGGACAGCGTGGGTGATGTGCTTAGCTATGTGGAATATGACCCGAGGGATATGCTGAAATCATTTCGTGATTCGGCCGAGCAGGGGGTACAGGAAGGCCTGATTACGCCACTCGAGCGCCAGCAGCTGGTGGCGCTGTTTGCCGACGGTATGCGTGGCTACACCTATTTCGAGCGCTAATTGCGCCAACAAAAAAGCACAGCAGGAGAAACAACATGGCCAAGGTTTTGATTATTGGCGCTGGCGGAGTGAGTCAGGTTGTGGTGCACAAATGCGCCCAGGTTGCCGAGGTATTTGAAGAAATCACCCTGGCCAGCCGCACCCTTTCAAAATGCGATGCCATTGCTGACATGCTTGACCGGCCGATCAAGACGGCCAGGGTGAATGCCGACAATGTGCCGGAAATGGTTGCACTGATTCGTGCAGAACAACCCGACCTTGTGCTGAACGTTGCACTGCCCTACCAGGATTTGCCCGTTATGGACGCCTGCCTCGAAGCGGGCGTTGACTATCTGGATACGGCCAACTACGAGCCGCCGGAAACGGCGAAGTTCGAGTACAGCTGGCAATGGGCCTACCGGGAAAAGTTCGAGAAGGCGGGCCTCATGGCGCTTTTGGGCAGCGGTTTCGATCCGGGTGCCACCAATGTGTTCACCGCTTATTTGGCCAAACACTACTTTGACGAAATCCATAGCCTGGACATTATTGACGTCAATGGCGGCGACCATGGTCATCCCTTCGC
>CAKZNR010000094.1 GCA_937129725.1 uncultured Cellvibrionales bacterium
ATCAACCCAGGCACCCAGCTGTGTGTAAAGCACCGCGGTTAACGACAGCACAACCACCAGGCAACCGGCCAGCCAATGCCGTGCGCTTCCTTCAAAGCGCCGCAGGCGCCCGAATAACAAAGCCACAGGTAACAGGCCCAGTAGCAGGGCGTAAAGAATCAGCTGAGAACTTTCACTCATAGTCGTCGCCCTCAACCGCTTCCGGCACGGGCCGCCGGGACGCCGATCGCAACACCATGACGACCAGCCCTATACCCAACAAAAGAAACACGCCGGGAATCAGCCATACCCAGCGGGTCGTGCCCTCCTTGGGCGGGTCATAAAGAATAAAGGTACCGTAGCGAGCTACCAGAAAGTCAATAATTTGCTGGTCGCTCTGGCCCTCCTCCAGCAGCAGAAACACCTCTCGCCGCAAATCGGCAGAGATAGGAGAGTCGGACCCTGCCAGGTTCTGATTTTGACACTTGGGACAGCGAAGCTTCTCCACCAGCACCTGATAGCGTTCGCGCAGCTCGTCAGAGCTAAACTCGAAGGTTTCCACCGCAGCGGGCAAAGCCGCCGGCAGCAGCATGACCCAACAGAGCAAAAGAAAGCGGATCATGGCGCCTCCGGGGTATTCAGCAACCCACCGAAGGCAAGGTATCTGGGTTTGATCTGCTCTTCCCAGATGGCCTCGTTCACAACCCCTACCCTCTTGTATCGAATTACGCCCATGCGATCAATCAGGAAGGTTTCGGGCGCACCATACACGCCCAGGTCGAGACCAAGTCGCCCCGACTGATCCTGAATATGAAAGTCATAGATGTCTCCGAATACCTGCAGCCACTGTATAGCGGCGTCAGGAGTGTCTTTATAGTTCAGGCCAACAATGGATACTCCACGCCGGGTGAGCTCTTCAAGAAAGGGATGCTCGTCGCGACAACTGGGGCACCATGAACCCCATACATTGACCAGCCGCACCTCGCCAACCAGGTCGTCGCGGGTGTGCATGCGGTTATCCAGTCCCGGCAGCGCAAATTCAGGAAAGGGACGATCGATGAGGGCCGATGTCAGTTCGCTGTTGGAACGGGTTTCTCTTAGCTTGAGAGCCTCGAAAAAAAATACGCTCAGCGCAGCGAACATCAGTAGCGGCACAAATAGCAGAATTTGCTTTTTCATCGGTTTGCCTGCCCCTTTTGTCGTCGATCAAACAGGGCGACAAGCGCGCCCAGAGCCATCAACAGCGTACCACCCCAAACCCAGCGCATCATGGGCTTTACCTGCAGACGCATGGCCCAGGCACCGTTCTCAAGCGGCTCGCCCATAGACACATAAAGGTCGCGATATACCCCGGCCGAAATTCCGGCTTCGGTCATAACATCGCCGCGCGCATTGTACAAGCGCTTTTCGGGTTGCAGCAGGGCCACCCGGCGCTCTCCTCGATAAACGTTCAGGGTGGCCACATCGGCGACATAATTGGGCCCGTTCTGCCGGTCGAAAGACTCTAGTTCAAAGCGATAGCCACTCACTTCTTCGCTATCTCCCGGGGCCATGCGCGCATCGATTGCATCCGAGAGATGTGCCGAGTAGCCAATACCTACCGTGGTGACAACTAAGCCCAGGTGAGCCAGAGCCATACCCCACCAGCGAGCATTGGCCATCAATCGACGTGCACCGGATGCCTGCAACCGTTGCCAACCATCTGCTACCAGGTGCAAAAACAACCAGGCCGCCAAACCGATGGTTAGCAGCATGACGGGAGACCGGTACCCACCCAGCAGGTAGAGCATCAATATGACCAGCAATGACAGGGCCAGTGGCGCGGGCGTTTGCTTAAGCCACTGGGACAGGCTGTCAATGCGCCAGCGCGCTCGCTGCCCATAGCCCATCACCAGCAGCAGGGGCACACCCAACAACAGCAGAAAACTATTGAAGTACGGTGGCCCCACAGAAACGCTTTGCAGGCCCAGGGCCTCAATAACAAGCGGATACAGAGTTCCCAACAAAACAACCAGTGCGAAAAGAGTCATGATGAGGTTATTGAAGAGCAGCGATGATTCGCGTGACAGGGGAGCAAAGCCCTCTGTCGCCTCGATTTTGCCCATGCGCAAGGCATATAGCAGCAGCGCACTGCCGGTAACCGCCAGCAGAAACATCAAAATATAAGCGCCGCGCTCCGGGTCGGAGGCAAACGCATGCACCGATGTCAGAACCCCCGATCGGACCAGAAATGTGCCAAGCAAGCTGAGGCTAAAACTGAAAATGGCCAGCAAAATAGTCCAGCTGTGGAACAGATTGCGCGTGCGCGAAACACTCAGGCTGTGCACCAACGCTGTGCCCAATAGCCAGGGCATCAAGGAGGCATTCTCTACCGGATCCCAAAACCACCAACCACCCCAGCCCAACTCGTAGTAGGCCCACCAACTGCCCAGCGAGATACCCAGAGTGAGAAACAACCAGGCTGCATTGGTCCAGGGTCGCAGCCACTCGGCCCAGGCCTTGTCGAAGCGACCCAATATCAACGCCGCTATCGCAAAACTGAAGGCGACCGAAAAACCCACATAACCCATGTAAAGCATAGGCGGGTGAATAATCAGCCCAATATCCTGCAACAGCGGGTTCAGGTCGGCGCCATCGGGTGCCGGAAATGGCAGCATGCGCTCAAAGGGGTTGGAGGTTAACAACACAAAAAAGACAAAACCGGCCGTTAATATGCCCTGACTGGCCAGGGCCAGAGCACGGAAATTGTCTGGCAGGTGCCGGCTAAACAGGCTGACGGCCAGGGTCCAGGCAGCCAGTACCAATACCCAAAGCAACATCGACCCCTCGTGCGAACCCCATACCGCCGAAAATTTGTAGTACCAGGGCAGCTGACTGTTGGAATGATTGACAACGTAGAGCACCGAGAAGTCATCCTGCAGGAAGCTCAGTGTCAGATAGATGTAGGAAACCAGAATAAGCAGAAACAATAAGGCCGCGAATGGATCGGCCAGACGCATTAACTGGGTCGACTCGAAGCGCACTCCCACCGCCGGAACGACTGCGAGGCAAAGCGAAATAGCGGCCGCCATCGACAATGCCATCAATCCGAATTCAGGGAACATTCCGCCTCCGCCTGCTTAAAAACAAGTGGCATTATACAGACGCGGGGAGCAGTAAGATGCGTCTGTGTGGCTGATTAATCCAGACTAGTCGAAATCGTAATCCTGCGTCATGCGGCGCAGTCGAAGTTCTTCCAGCTTGGACTCGACACGGCGTCGTGCATCGATATCAGACACGGCTGTAACCGCGACCTCTTCGATCTCATCTTCATCCGTATCTACCTCGTCAAGCAGATCGTCTTCATCACTCATGAGCGCTAACTCACCGGCTAAAAAGTAATAACTGCAAAGCAGCCCCCTTCCGGGCGAAAATTAGGTTCTAATAAAGCTGGCGTCAACTAAAATTTTGCTGACCTTTATGCCATTTTTTCAGGCCCGGGATACCCTTCAATTCATATGAACAAACCGGGCAAAGTAGTTAAAGCGGTCATAGGTGCCAATTGAGAAAAATCCATGACAGAAAACATTGTTCTTCTGACTGGCGCAGGCATCTCGGCAGAGTCCGGCCTGAAGACCTTTCGCGGTGAGGATGGCCTGTGGGAGGGCGAACCTGTCACCGAGGTAGCCACACCGCAGGCCTTTCAGCGCAACCCGGAAAGGGTACAATGCTTCTACAATATGCGACGTGCCCAGTTGTCCGAGGTTCAGCCCAATCGAGCCCATCGGGCCTTGGCCGGCTGGCAGGCATCCAACAGCGGGATCACTCTGGTGACACAAAATGTCGACGATTTGCATGAACGGGCCGGCAACCATCGCCGTACCAGAATTTATAGCAAGCTTCAGCGCTGCGCGGGGGCCACTAGTCGATCGACTGGCGGTTGCTGCCGCCCATGCAGGCGGGTGAGGAAAGCGCTTTACTGGCCTGATCCCATTCGCTGGGCCCGTAGGTATGTAATGCTAATGCGTGTACCGGCTTGCCGATCAGATCGTTGAGCAGCCCATAAACCGCCTGGTGGCACTGCACCTGTCGCCGGCCCTCAAATGCATCGGATACCACCAGAATACGAAAATGGGTCTCCGAGTCGACCGGAACATTGTGCTGGCTGCTC
>CAKZNR010000095.1 GCA_937129725.1 uncultured Cellvibrionales bacterium
CATGGAGAGTGGTTCGTCAAAAAAAGAGGACTAGTCGGCTAGCCCTCAATTTCGTCGGTATCGTATTGGCCGGATATTTTGCGGCGAATGTGTGACCATGACATGCCCGCGGCCAGCACGCCGGCGAGAATGAACTCTGCCAGCCAGGCGATGGCTTGTAAGCTGCCGGTTTGCACCATGCCGATGTCTACCATCAGCCACACAATAACGCCAAAAAAAGCCACGGCCAGCACTGCGCCAAAGGGGCCCAGCGACGCCCAGGTGGTTCGCAAATACATGGCCCAGCCAATCAGCAGTACTACGCCCGCGATGGCCAGAATGGGCGTGAAATCGCTCAAGCTGGCGCGAAGCCAGTGCACATAGGAATAGCCGGAAGGGTTGTAGGTTAGAAACACCAGAAGCAAAGCAAACAGAAAGCGCCAGCCAAAGCTGGCAAAAGTGAAATCCTTTGACGCCATTTCAGTTGATCCTCGGGGTACAAAGCAGGGATCATAGGTATTACAACGCCAGGCTGCAGCGAATCACCAATGAACGAATCAGTAAACACGAAAGGGCAGGACAGCGGCCCGCTGGCCGGGATGAGAGTTCTCGAGCTTGGGCAGCTGATTGCCGGGCCTTTTGCCGGTAGCTATCTGGCCAACTTTGGCGCCGAGGTCATCAAGGTAGAGCCGCCGGGCGACGGTGACCCCTTGCGTCGTTGGCGATCCATGAAGGGTGATACCTCCTGGTGGTGGTACAGCCTGGCGCGCAATAAGAAGTCGGTTACCCTCGATCTGAAAAGCGAACGCGGCAGGGAAGTATTGCGCAAACTGATTGGCGAGGTTGACGTGCTAATCGAGAATTTCCGCCCGGGAGTGCTTGAATCCTGGGGCTTGAGCCCGGCCGAGCTGGAAGCAATTAATCCAACACTTTGCCTGGCGAGGGTGTCCGGCTACGGGCAAAGTGGGCCAATGAGCCAAAAACCCGGTTTTGCTTCTGTCTGCGAGGGGTTCAGCGGGTTTCGCTACCTCAACGGCTTTCCCGGTGAGGTGCCGGTCAGGCCCAACCTGAGCATTGGCGACTCCATCGCCGGGCTGTTTGCCGTTACTGGCATTCTGATGGCCCTGCAGCGCGGGAAAGACCGTCGCTTCGAGGTAGTTGATGTGGCTCTGTACGAATCCATGTTTACCCTGCTCGAAGCGGTGATTCCCGAGTATGCAGGTTGTGGTGAGGTGCGTCAGCCGTCGGGAACCACGCTGACAGGCATTGTGCCCACTAACACCTATACCTGCGCCGATGGCAAATACCTGATAATTGGCGGTAATGGCGATTCCATATTTGTGCGCCTGATGCGGGCAATCGAGCGCCCGGATCTGGCAGAGGATCCCAGGCTGGCTCATAATCCGGGAAGAGTAGAGCACGAGCAGGAGATCGACGCCGCCCTGCGTGAATGGTGTGCTGCTCACAGCCTGGAGAACTGTATGCAGGTGCTGGAACAGGCCCGTATTCCCTCAGGGCCTGTACTGGATGCCAGTGATATCGCCAAGGATGCCCAGTACCGCGCCAGGGATATGATCAGGTATCTGAAAATGGACCAGTCAGAAATCGCCATGCCGGCCTATGCGCCCAAGCTGGGTGGCAGTGACGGCAGGGTAGAGCAATATCAGCTTTCTCCCGGCCCCAAAACAGGTGAGCACACAGAAGCTGTGCTGACAGAACTGGCCCGATTGGATAGCGGGCAAATCGACCAATTGCGCAAGCAGGGAGTTATCTAGTTGTCAGATCTACCTACCGAAACAGCGCCCGGCGAACAGTCGCCCAGCAGTATGCAGCCGTTGCCGCTGGCCTCACGCATGTCGCGGCTGTACGCTGCCATTCTGGACAACATCATAGTTGGGCTGCTGGCGTTACCCCTGGTATTAACCCTGGGCGTGATTAACTCCGACCCGGAGCAAAGCCTGGAAGAGGCCATGACCCTTCAGCCAGAGCAGTTTCTTGCGCTTGTGGGCAGCCATCTGCTGGTATGGGTAGTTTTGAACAGCTATTTGCTTTGGTACTACGGCCAGACAATTGGCAAACGCATGATGAATATTGCCATGGTTGACGCCAGCGACAAGGTGCCTTCCTTTTTTCGTTTGGTGGGGCTTCGATACGCACTGATTCAGCTGCTTAGCTTCGTGCCCATGTTCAGCCTGCTGGATATTCTGTTCATCTTCCGCGCAGACCGCCGATGTATTCATGACTTCATTGCCCAAACAAGGGTGGTGGATGTCCGTAGTTCGAGCAAAGCCGCGGCATAAAAAAAGCCGCTATTTGGTAGCGGCTTCAGTTTTGCATTGCTCCGGAAGGTTATATCTGCACCATCCAGGCGTTGTTCTGTTCATGCGTCCACAGCAGCTTTTTCACCCACAGCAAACCCCAATTTGACATAT
>CAKZNR010000096.1 GCA_937129725.1 uncultured Cellvibrionales bacterium
CGCAAATTGTATTTGCTGTGGGTCGCCCTATAATCTCGGCACCACGCCAACCCCTTTTTCAAGAGAGAATTTCGTGCCGCTAAACCAGCATTCCAATGACGAACTCCTCGCTCTTCGGCAGCAGGTTCAATCGCGTTACAACAGCCTGAAGTCAGAAGGCCTGCAACTGGATCTCACCCGCGGAAAACCTTCCTCTGCCCAGCTCGATTTAAGCAACGGGCTGGACGGAATTTTGCAGGCAAACTACATGGCCGGTGCAGTGGATACCCGCAACTACGGCAGCCCCCTTGGCATTGCCGAAGCACGGGCCCTGGGTGCGGAGTTGCTTGGGGTTCCTGCCGACCAGGTACTGGCCGGCGGCAACGCCAGCCTCACCCTGATGTTCTTCGCCGTGATGTTGCAAAACAATATCGGCTGCCGCGGCTCAGACAGTGCCTGGAACAGGCGCGCGGCAGCCAAGGTGATTTGCCCGGTGCCCGGCTACGACCGCCATTTCACCATTTGCGAAACCCTTGGCGTAGACATGGTGACCGTGCCAATGACCGACAGCGGGCCCGATATGGATGCCGTCGAAAGCCTGGTTAAAACCGACCCGGACGTGGTTGGCCTGTGGTGCGTGCCCAAGTACTCGAACCCCACCGGTTGCACCTACAGCGACGAAACCGTCGATCGCATCGCCGCGCTCGGCAAAACCGCCGACCCCAGCTTTCGTGTGTTCTGGGACAACGCCTACGCCGAGCATCACATAGCAACGCCGGGTGAAACACTGGCGAGCATTTACGACGCCTGCCTGCGCCACGGTACCGAAGACAGCGTATGGCAGTTTGCCTCTACTTCAAAAATGACCTTTGCCGGCGCCGGTATCAGCTGGGCCGCCAGCTCGCCGGGTAACCTGGCCACATTCAAAAAATTCGTCAACGCGGCCATTATTGGTTTCGACCATGTAAACCAGCTGCGCCACGTAAAGATGTTTCCCAACCTCGAAACCCTGCGCGAGCACATGGAAAAACACCGGCAGTTGATTGCGCCGAAGTTCGAGGCCGTGTTGCGGCAGCTGGATGAGGATCTGGATGCAGACTACGGCGAATGGACGCGGCCCGCCGGTGGTTACTTTATTTCGTTCGACGCACAGCCGGGGCTGGCCCAGCGCATTGTCGACCTGGCCAGCGAGGTGGGGGTTAAGCTAACTCCGGCCGGCGCGACCTTCCCCTACGGGAAAGACCCGCAAAACCAGAACATCCGCCTAGCGCCCTCGCTGCCGCCGCTGGAAGAAGTGCAAAAGGCGGCGCAGGTATTTACCCTCTGCGTTCAGCTGGCAACGCTGGAACAAAAACTGGCGAGCTAAAAGCGGCAGGGAAGTGCCTGACCCCGAAGGGGTCAGATGCTGGCGGCTTCATCCATCCTTTTCAGCATCAGACCCCCGCTGCGCGGGGAGTCTGACACTTGATCCAGGGGAAGTGTCTGACCCCAAAGGGGTCAGATGCTGGCAGCCTGGAACGCCGCGCGGCGTCAGGATTTTCCGCCGGGCGGAGTTACATTGGCGCCGCCAAAGGGAAACTGGGCTACCTTGTCGCTACTTTTGATGTCTGACACCTTCACCTGGCCCTCGCGCTCTACCTCGTCAATGCGAACCACTGAGTGCATGGGAATATAGGAGCGGGTTACGCCGTTGAATTCGCTTTTCAGCTTCTCCTCGGCCGGGTCGACTACTAGCTGGGTGCGTTCGCCGAATACAAACTCCTCTACCTCGATGAAACCATAGAGGTCGCTCTGAAAAATCTGGCGGGCGTATACTTCGTAAATCTGCCCCTGGTTGTAAAAAACCACTCTGTAGGTTGGCTGTTTTGCCATCTGGCGCGTTAACTCCGGCTATTTCTGCGTTAGACCCCTGTAATGGGGTCAAGAGTTTCATTTTAAAGTGAAAACTGTCACCGGTATAATCCGCGCCCCTTTTAAGGTTTGAGCACAGAGTCTTGAAAAAGCTTTTTATCCAGACACATGGCTGCCAAATGAATGAATACGACTCGGCTCGCATGGGCGATTTGCTGGGCGATAGCCATGGCCTGGTGCAAACCGACAACGCTGAAGAAGCCGACGTGTTGCTGCTGAACACCTGCTCGATTCGGGAAAAAGCCCAGGAAAAGGTGTTTCACCAACTCGGCCGCTGGAAGGCCCTGAAAGAAAAGAATCCCGCGCTGGTAATTGGTGTGGGGGGCTGCGTTGCCAGCCAGGAAGGCGAGGCCATTACCGCACGTGCACCCTACGTCGACCTGGTGTTTGGCCCACAAACACTGCACCGCTTGCCCAACCTGCTGGCACAACGCGAAAGCACCAATGCACCCGCCATCGACGTGACCTTTCCGGAAATCGAAAAATTCGACCGCCTTCCGCAACCCCATGCCGAGGGTGTCAGCGCCTATGTTTCGGTCATGGAGGGTTGCTCCAAGTATTGCACCTTCTGCGTGGTGCCCTACACCCGCGGTGAAGAAGTCAGCCGGCCGCTGATGCAGGTACTTGAAGAGGTGGCACAACTGGCCGGCCAGGGAGTTCGCGAAATCAACCTGCTGGGCCAGAACGTAAACGCCTATCGCGGCAGCATGCCCGACGGCGACATCGCGCGGCTTAGCGACCTGATTCGGCTGGTTGCCCAGGTAGAAGGCATTGAGCGCATTCGCTACACCACATCGCACCCGGTAGAATTTACCCAGGACCTGATCGATGTCTATGCCGACGTACCTGAGTTGGTCGGCCATCTGCACCTGCCGGTGCAAAGCGGAAGCGATCGCATTCTGGCGCAAATGAAACGCGGTCACACGGCACTGGAATACAAATCCAAAATTCGCGCACTGCGCAAGGTACGCCCGGATATCTGCCTGTCGTCCGACTTTATCGTCGGTTTTCCAGGCGAGAGTGACAGCGACTTTGCCGACACCATGAAATTAATCCAGGAAATTGGTTTCGACCTGTCCTTCAGTTTTATATACAGCGCGCGCCCGGGCACCCCGGCAGCCGAGTTTCCCGACGATACCCCCATGGAAACCAAAAAACGCCGGCTGCAGGAGCTGCAAACCCTGGTGCAAAGCCAGGCCCGGCAAATTGCCGCCGACATGGTGGGCAGGGAACAGTGCATATTGGTTTCCGGATATTCGCGCAAGGACCCGGGGCAGATGCAGGGCCGTACCGAGAACAACCGGGTGGTTAACTTTCGTGCATCCGACCCCAGGCTGATCGGTCAATTCGTGACGGTACGCATCGACCAGGCCCTGCCCAACTCTCTGCTTGGCTCGCTGCAGCAAGAGGCTGCCTGAAGTGCCCGGCATGGCAAATAACTGGCCTTTGCAACCCAGTCTCACAAAGTTGAATCTCGCTCTATGAATAACCCGGCTGGCTCGACCGACACGCAGCGCTGCGAATTATTCCTCGAACCGGATGACGCCCATCGACTGGCCCACTTGTGTGGTCAACTCGACCGGCACCTGCGCCTGATTGAAGAGCGATTGGGCGTTACCATCCGCAACCGCGGCAACCACTTTATTCTCGACGGCGAACCCCGACTGACTCAAAGCGGCGCCGAGCTGTTGCGCACCCTCTATGCCTTGACTTCCGAAAGCCGGGAAATAACCCCCGATCAGGTTCACCTGGCTCTGCGGGAATTCGCCGGCGACGAGGAACCCGAGGAAGGCGCGGCACCGCTGCATATTCGCACCAAGAAAGAAACCGTTCGTCCCCAGGGCGCCAACCAGAAGCGCTACGTAACCCGCATTCGCCAACAGGACATCAACTTCGGTATTGGCCCGGCGGGCACGGGCAAAACCTACCTGGCGGTGGCCTGTGCGGTCGAGGCTTTCATTCGCGACGAGGTAGAGCGCATCCTGCTGGTGCGCCCGGCAGTGGAAGCCGGCGAAAAACTGGGCTTTCTGCCCGGCGACCTCAGCCAGAAAGTCGACCCCTACCTGCGCCCCCTATACGATGCGCTTTACGAAATGCTGGGGTTCGATATGGTTGGCAAGCTGATCGAGCGCAATATTATCGAGGTCGCGCCGCTGGCCTACATGCGCGGCCGTACCCTGAATCACAGCTTCATCATTCTGGACGAGGCCCAGAACACCACGCGTGAGCAAATGAAAATGTTTCTTACGCGTATCGGGTTTGGTTCGACCGCCATTATCACCGGCGATGTCACCCAGATCGACTTGCCCTCCCATGTGAATTCCGGCCTCATCCATGCCCAGCAGGTACTGGCCGACGTCGAGGGCATCAGCATGACGCGCTTCACCGCGCGGGATGTGGTTCGCCATCCACTGGTGCAACGCATTGTGGAAGCCTACGACGACTGGAACGAGAGCCACTGATGCAAATCGACCTTCAGCTAGCCACTGAAGAAAACATTCCCATACCCGAGCCAACCAGCTTCCAGGCCTGGGCCGATGCCGTGGCAGTTCGGCTATTGCCGCAAAACGCAGATCTAACCGGTTGCTGCATTCGTCTGATCGACAACGACGAAATGCAAGCAATCAACCGCGAATTTCGCGGCCAGGACAAACCTACCAATGTCCTCAGCTTTCCCCTTTCCGCGCAGCTCGATGAGGGCCTGCACTGGCTGGGCGACATCCTAATTTGCGCCCCATTGGTGATTGCGCAGGCCGCCGAACAAAAGAAGCCTGCGCAGGCCCATTGGGCGCACCTCACCGTGCACGGATTACTGCACCTGCTTGACTATGATCACGAAAACGACAAGGATGCCGAGGTAATGGAAAACCTGGAGATTGCCATCCTTGCCGGATTGGGGTTTGCTAATCCCTACGAACCGGAAGCCGCAGCTTCCTAGCCGAGACCATGAACGAAGATAAACCTCCATCGAGTAACACCAGTTGGCTTGACCGGCTGGTGACCCTGTTATCCCCGACACCGGACAACCGCGAGCAGTTGTCGGAAATCCTGCAGAAATCCCACGAGTCACACGTGATAGACAGTGACGCGCTGGAAATTATGGAGGGTGCGCTGCGCGTGGGCGAACTGCAGGCGCGCGAGATTATGATCCCGCGCTCGCAAATGGAGGTGCTTCGCTCGGAGGCCGACATTCAAACCCTTCTGGCACAAATTATTGAATCGGGGCACTCGCGCTTCCCGGTGGTGGGCGAATCGTCAGACGACGTAATTGGCATTTTGCTGGCCAAGGACCTTCTGAAACTGGCACTGCACCCCACCGACGACGTAAATGTGTGTGACCTGGTGCGCGAAGCCGCGATTATTCCCGAAAGCAAGCGGCTCAGTGTGCTGCTGCGAGAGTTCCGGGAGCAGCGCTACCACATGGCCATGGTGGTTGACGAGTACGGCAGCATCGCCGGGCTGATTACCATCGAAGACATCCTTGAAGAAATTGTCGGCGATATTGAAGACGAAACCGACGAAGAAGAGGCATCGCCGATTCGAAGGCAGCAGGATGGAAGCTGGCTGGTGTCTGCGCAAACCGAAATCGAGGAATTCAACGAAACCTTCGAGAGCGGTCTGAGCGAAGACGACTTCGACACCATCGGCGGTATTGTGGTGAACGCCTTTGGCCACGTACCAGACGAAGGCGAGAAGGTTTCTATCGACGATTTCCATTTCGAGGTACTCGAAGCCGACCAGCGGCGGCTGCAACTTTTGCGCCTGACCCGCTAAACTTCGCGCCCATGTTCTGGCTTCGAATCCTGCAGTTGGCGCTGCTCGCCGCCGCCGGCGCGCTCGTAACCCTCAGCTTTGCCCCCTGGAATCTATGGCCCATGGCCCTGCCCGCACTGGCATGGCTGGCTCTGATGCAGTTCAGGCCAAAAAGCCCGCGCCACCATTTTCACAATGCCCTGCTATTCGCCCTGGGAATGTTCGGCACCGGCGTTTCCTGGATTTATGTCAGCATCAATACCTATGGCGAGTCGGCCGCGCCGCTGGCTGGCCTTCTGATGGCTATCTTTGTCGGCTTTCTGGCCCTGGTGTTCGCGCTGCCCTGGCTGGCGTGGCGTCACTTCCAGGCGAGGCCTGCCGCCCTGCCACTGGCATTTGCTGCCCTTTGGACCCTTACCGAAGCCCTGCGCGGCTGGTTGCTTACCGGCTTCCCCTGGTTATTTATCGGGCATGCCCATGCTCTGTCACCCCTGTCGGGATGGCTGCCCATCGGCGGCGCACTGGCGGCCAGCTTTCTGGTTGCCTGGTTTGGCGGCGCTTTTGCGCAGCTTTTCAGGCCCGGGCTTCGAAGCAGCGGCGGTGGCCATTTGCTGCTTGGTTTGGTGTTTGTTGCTGGCGGGCTGGCACTGGACCAGGTTGAGTGGACAACCGGGCTGGATCAGCGCAGCGTCAGCCTGGTTCAGCCGGCAATACCACTGGAAGACAAGTGGGATGCCAACCTGCGCGAAACCAATTTACAGAAGCTGATCGATCTGGCCGAACCCCACTGGGACGTCGACCTGATGGTCTGGCCCGAAGCCGCCCTGCCGGTTAACTTCAGTGGTGATGGCGAGCTGCTGAACCAGCTGCACGACCGCGCAGCTCGCCAGGCCACCGCTTTGCTAACCGGGCGGCTTGCCTTCAGCCCGTTTGAGCGGAGCTTTTACAACAGCCTGATTGGCCTGGGTGATGGCGGTGGCGAATACAGCAAACGGCGGCTGGTGCCTTTCGGCGAATATGTGCCGCTGGAAAAGCAGCTGCGCGGCCTGATTGCCTTTTTCGATATGCCTATGTCGAATCTCTCTGCCGGTGACGAGCAGCAATCTCTGCTGCGCGCGCGAGCGCTGGATATCGCTCCGGCCATTTGCTACGAGATAGCCTTTGCCTGGCAAACCGCACGCGACGCGCGCCACGCGCAGCTTATTCTGACGGTTAGCAACGACAGCTGGTTTGGCGATTCCATTGGCCCCTGGCAGCACCTTCAGCTGGCCCAGGTAAGGGCCGCGGAGAACCGCAAGCCGGTATTGCGCGGTACCAACAGCGGAATCACCGCCCTGATTGACGCACGTGGCCAGCTAACCCATGTCGCGCCGCAGTTCAGTGCAACCGTGTTGCAGGGCACTACCCAGCCACGCGTGGGCAACACGCCCTTTGCGGCCTGGGGCCACCTTCCGGTGCTGCTGCTGTGCCTGCTTTGCCTGGCCGGCAGTTTTAATCGCCGCCCGCTGCGGGAAAGGCCTTCCCTGCAGATTCCCCCTGGCTGATTTGCGCCTTTCTTAAATCGGCGCAGTGAGTCTTCAAATCTCTTGCGCCAGGAGTACACTCGGCTCATCAGGTCCAAACGGGGGACATACCATGATTCGATTCGCTGCTTTTTGCCTTGTTGCGTTAATACAGTTACCCGCCGTAGCCGGCACCTTTAACCAGGTTGTCAATATCGGCGACGAGATGCCCGACTTTACCCACTTGCCCTCTACCTGGGGAGCCCCGGTCAGCGCTTCCGACTACAGCGATTACGACGTGCTGGTGTTGGTTTCACTGGCCAATCATTGCCCCTGGTCGAACGGTGCCGACGGCGATACCTCCGAGCTGGCACGCCAGTTTGCCGATCAGAATGTGGCCTTCCTTGGCTTTAGCGTCAGCCACCGCGAAGAGGACAAGCTGCCAGCCATGATTGAGCACGCCGAGCAAGCCGATTACCCCTTCAATTTCCTGTACGACGAGTCGCAGGAACTTGGCCGGGCGCTGGGTGCAACCGCCACGCCCGAGTACTTTGTGTACAACAGCGACCGCGAGCTTGTGTATACCGGTTTGCTGCACAATTCCCCCGCCACCAACCGGGGCGGTAGCCTGCGATACACAGAAGGCGAACCCACCGATCACTACGTGAGGGACGCCATCCAGGCCACACTGGAAGGTGAAGAGGTAGCGGTCAAAGAAACCCAGTCCTTCGGTTGTGTTGTGGAATACGTGCAGTCCTGATGAATCCATTAACACGCCTTTTCTTTTTATTGGCGCCGCTCGCCCTGATGGGCTGCAGCGAACCGCGGTCCACCACTTTTGCCGGCGCCGACGTTCCTGTCGACCCGGCCGAGTTTCGTCAGCAGGTGGTAGATGCCTCCGGTATCGATCTGATTCCCGTCGGAATTGAAGACTGGGAAGACCGTATGGCCACCATCGACGGCGAGGTGACTGTCATCGATTACTGGGCCACCTGGTGCATTCCCTGCATAGAGCGGTTTCCGCACATGGTGGAAATGTCGCACAACTATCCGCAAGTGCGTTTTATTTCGGTGAACCTGGATGATCCGGGCGACCCGGAAGCCTACATCGAGGCGTTGGACTTTCTCGAGGCGGTGGGTGCCGATTTCGAGAATTACCATATGACTGCGTCGATGTTTGATTCGTTTGGCTTCTTCAACCTGCGCAGTATTCCTGCGGTTTCGATATTCGACCGCGCCGGCGATGAAGCAGTGCGGCTCAGTGGCGACGACCCGAACAATCAGTTCGACGAATCTGATATCGAAAACGCCGTCGA
>CAKZNR010000097.1 GCA_937129725.1 uncultured Cellvibrionales bacterium
CCATCGGCCAGTTCGAGGCTGCCCAGCCCAAGAGGCGCCGCAATGCCCTCCAGCAGGCTGCCCAGGCTGCTACTGGGCAGTTCCCACACCTCAATTTCAATCTGGTATTCGCAGGATGGATCTCGAACCATTGCCGGCCGTTTTAGCTTTACCTCGTTTAAATCGTACAGCCGATAGCCGGCCGCGGTTTGGGTGCTGCAAACCAGTACGCCGCCGCGCTCGGTAAGCTGCCAGTTCAACGGTTGGCCGCTCAGGTGAGCGCCGCAAACGGCTAAAAGCATCTGGCCGGGCCCCGCAGCTCTACAGCTTTGGTATAACGCAAGCCGGCTCTTGGCACGGCAGTATCGCCAGGAAGTGCTGCTGGAGTGGCGTTGGTTGCCAGTTCTGGCGAGTACTGTAGCCAATCATGCGATCGCTTTGCGGAAGTCGAATGGGTAAAACCGCAACCTGGCCAGTTTCAAGTTCCGGTCTCATTTGGCGGATCGAAATCAGCACAGCGCGATCGGTTCGTGCCAGCAAGCCACGAATGGCCACCATTGAACTGCACTCGATGGGTTGCCTGCCCGAATTCGCAACTGTACTTCCCAATAGTTGCTCGAAGATATCCCGGGTGGGGGTGCCGCTGCGCGGCGCAATCCAGTCCAGCTGAGCCAACTGATCCAGTCGAAGCTTCTTTTTCATCAGGTAGGGGTGACCGGCTCGTACAACCACACCCAGTGAGTCGCTGAACAATGCCTGCTGTTTTATTTCCGGTGTGGGTGCAGGTTCACGCAAAGCACCAATAATCAAATCCAGTTCGCCCTGAAGCAGTAACCCGAGCTGCTCATCGTAAGGACCATCAACTACGGATATGCGGGCACTCGGAAAGTCGTTCAAAATATTAGAGATAGATTCGGGCAGCAAGTCGGTACGCGCCATGGGCAGGCAGCCAATTCGCAACTGACCAGTCTTGATTCCGCTATCGAACTGCAGCTCGTCGATGCCCTGCTGAATTTCGGCATAGGCCAGATTGGCCAGCCGGCTGAGTTTTCGCGCCACCGCTGTGGCTTCCACGCCGCGTCCGGAGCGGCGAAACAGCGCTTGCCCAAGCAGGTCTTCCAGCTCGCGTATAGACCGGTGCAGGGTGGGTTGCGCCAACCCGGTATGGTGTGCCGCCAACGAATAATTCTGATAGCGGGTTACTTCAATGAGGGCGCGCAATTGGCTGTCGCTTAGCCGGCGGGGAAGCAGCCGGGTTCGGGAATTTCCCAGTGCGAATCGCTGAAAGCCCCGTAGCTGATTTTCGGCGCGGCGGCAGCGGGCGGAAAAAATCTCGCCCTGAGCCGTGAGATTGATGCCACGGTTTGAGCGGGTAAAAAGTGTGCAAGAGAGCCTGGTTTCCACCTCTTTCAGTGCCGAGGTGACGGCGGCCTTGGATAGAAACAGCCTTTCGCTTGCCTCGGTTATGCTTTGGCATCGCGACAGCTCGGCCAGCATCATCAGGTGCCTGATACTTGCATTTCGGGTGATTTCTGAAGCCTGCTTCATCAGGCAAATATAACAAAAAATGAACGCCACGGCAGGAAATTCCACTTTCCAGGTTCAGGCCGGGCCAGCACAATCTGACCGGTTAAAAAAGGAGGATCCCCCCTTGGCCATAGTTGTTACCGAAATTGAACGCACCTCGACCGACCTGGTTGATCAATTTGCTAACCTGGGCGTGGCCACCGTGCACGAAGCCCAGGGCCGCAAGGGCCTGATGGCGTCCTGTATGAACCCCATTTACCGGCCTGCGCACATTGCCGGCACGGCCGTTACCTGTGAGGTAGCCCCGGGCGACAACTGGATGATCCACGTGGCGGCGGAACAGTGCCAGCCCGGCGATATTCTGGTTGTTGTGCCTACCAGCCCCTGCGAGGACGGCTACTTTGGCGACCTGCTGGCAACTTCATTAAAGGCCCATGGCGTCAAAGGCCTGATTATCGATGCCGGTGTACGTGACATCGCCACCCTCACCGAAATGGGGTTCCCGGTATGGTCCAAGGCCGTATTTGCCCAGGGCACAGTGAAAGAAACGATCGCCAATGTGAACGTGCCTGTGGTGTGCGCTGGCGCACTGGTAAACCCGGGTGATCTTATCGTCGCCGACGACGACGGCGTGGTTGTGGTGCAGCGTACTGAAGTTGCCAGCACCCTTGAAAAAGCCCAGGCTCGCGAAGCCAATGAAGAAGAGAAGCGCGTTCGCTTTGAGGCGGGCGAGTGGGGGCTGGACATATACAACATGCGCCAGCGGTTGGCCGACAAGGGCCTGCGCTACGTGAAAAACCTGGACGAGGTTTAGGCAGGCGTATGCCACAGCAGGCCATTGCTTGTGCGCTGATGCGCGGTGGAACATCGCGCGGGCTGTATTTTCTGGCACAGGATTTGCCGTCTGACTTTGGCCAACTGCAGCAAGTGCTGTTGGCGGCAATGGGTTCGCCCGATGTGCGCCAAATTGATGGCGTGGGGGGCGCACACCCCTTAACCAGCAAGGTGGCTATTGTCTCGAAATCTGATCACCCGGACGCCGATGTGGATTATCACTTTTGGCAGGTGAAGGTAGACGAAGCCGGTATTAGTGATAGTCAGAATTGCGGCAATATTCTTGCCGGGGTGGGTCCCTTTGCGATTGAACGCGGCCTGGTGCCTGCAGCTGGCGATATCACCCCAGTACGTATTCGCATGCGCAATACAGACAGCTTTTGTGTTGCCAACGTGCAAACGCCGGGCGGGCAGGTGGAATATCAGGGCCATACCGCTATCGACGGGGTTCCGGGTACCCATGCGCCCATCAGCATCGACTTTCTGGATGTGGCTGGTTCAAGTTGTGGCAGTCTGCTGCCCACGGGCAATGCCATCGATCAGGTGAAGGGCTACGACGTCACCTGCATCGACAACGGCATGCCGGTGGTACTGCTGAATGCATCGCAATTCGATTTACAGGGAAACGAAAGCCCCGCCGAGCTGGAAGCTAATGACGCCCTGCGAGCCCGGCTGGAAGCCATTCGCCTGGAGGCGGGGCAGATAATGAATTTGGGTGAGGTAGGCAGTAAAACAGTGCCAAAAATGAGCCTGTTGTCTTCCGATGGGCAGGGACGCCTGACTACCCGCACCTTTATACCCCATCGTGTGCATGAATCGATTGGTGTGCTGGGGGCGGTTAGCGTGGCCACCGGGTTAGCTGTCAAAGGAAGCGTGGCACAAAGGGTGACAGGTATGGAGCTGGGCTCCGGCACGCATCAAATAGAGGTTGGGCACCCCACCGGCGCTTTCCAGGTGGAGTTGGAGGTGCAACTAACCGATGCAGTAGAACCAAAGATTGCGCGTTCAGCTCTGGTGCGAACCGCACGTATGTTGATGGACGGCAAGGTTTATGTGCCTGCTGTTACAGGAGAAAACAAATGACATTAATAATCGATTGCCACGGGCACTACACCACCGCCCCGGAGCCCCATCAGGAGTTTCGCAAGCAGCAGCTGGCACACTTTGAAGACCCAACCCTGCCGCCGCCGACGCCCGTGAATATCAGCGATGACGAAATTCGCGACAGCCTGGAGAAAAACCAGTTGCGACTGTTGCGCGAACGCGAAGCGGACATGACCATCTTTTCGCCGCGCGCTTCGGCCATGGCGCACCACCAGGGCGACGAGCAGGTATCCATTGCCTGGACGCGCGCCTGTAACGACCTGATCAAGCGCTGCGTCGACCTTTACCCCGACCAGTTTATTGGCGTGTGCCAGTTACCCCAGTCACCGGGCCAGTCGCTGAAAGCTCCCGTTGAAGAGCTGGAGCGTTGCGTAACCGAGCTGGGCTTTGTTGGCTGCAACCTGAACCCCGACCCATCTGGCGGGCACTGGACCAGCAACCCGCTGACGGACAAGTACTGGTACCCCATGTTTGAAAAAATGGTGGAGCTGGATGTGCCGGCCATGATTCACGTGTCGGGTTCGTGCAACCACAATTTTCACGCCACCGGTGCGCACTACATGAATGCCGATACCACGGCCTTTATGCAGCTGCTGCAGGGGGATCTGTTCAAGGATTTCCCCGATCTGCGCATTATTATTCCCCATGGTGGTGGCGCGGTTCCCTATCACTGGGGCCGCTATCGTGGATTGGCCGACATGCTGGGTCAGCCGCGACTGGACGAGCACCTGATGAAGAATGTGTTCTTCGATACCTGCGTGTACCATCAGCCGGGTATCAACCTGCTGTTTGAAGTGATCGACAAGAAGAACATTCTGTTTGGCAGCGAGATGGTGGGTGCGGTGCGCGGTATCGACCCCGAAACGGGCCACTATTTTGACGACACCAAACGCTACGTGGATGCGCTGAACCTTAGCGATGAAGATCGCCACGCAATTTATGAAGGCAACGCCAGGCGCGTGTATCCGCGACTGGATGCGGCACTGACGGCGAGGGGCAAGTAATGGCTGAATTCCAGATGGACTGGGGCTGGCGTGTTTACCACCCCAACCCGAAAAAGCCCAACTTCGTGGCGCCGCCTGGCGCGGTAGATGCCCACTGCCATGTGTTTGGCCCCGGCGATAAATTTCCCTACGCACCCGAGCGCAAATACACCCCCTGCGATGGCCCCAAAGAGAAACTCTGGGCTCTGCGCGAGCACCTGGGTTTTGCGCGAAACGTGATTGTGCAGGCTACCTGCCACGGTGCCGATAACAGCGCGTTGGTTGATGCACTGGAGCATTCCAACGGCACAGCGCGCGGCGTGGCCACGGTGAAACGCGACGTGTCGGCAGAGGAATTGCAGCGCTTGCATGAAGCCGGTGTGCGCGGCGTGCGTTTTAACTTTGTGAAACGCCTGGTCGACAAGCTGCCCTTCGATTCGTTGCAGGAAATATCCGAAAAAATTGCGCCCCTGGGATGGCACGTGGTGATCTATTTCGAAGCCCAGGAATTGCCCGAGCTGTTCGACTTTTTTACCAGCCTGCCCACGACAGTTGTGATTGACCATATGGGGCGCCCGGATGTCAGCAAGCCGGTCGACGGCCCGGAGTTTGAGCTGTTCCTGAAACTAATGCGCGAACACGGCAACTTCTGGAGCAAGGTAAGTTGCCCCGACCGGTTAACTCAACAAGACAGTTATCAGTACAACGACGTGGTGCCCTTTGCGCGCAAACTGGTGGAGACCTTCCCCGACCGTGTGCTGTGGGGAACTGACTGGCCGCACCCGAACCTGAAAAGCCACACGCCGGACGAAGGCGAACTGGTCGATTTTATTCCGCGCATTGCTGTCACGGCGGAACTGCAGCGCAAGCTGCTGGTCGACAACCCCATGCGCCTTTATTGGCCAGAAGAATCATAGAGGAGGGAATTCCATGCCCCTGAAAAAACCCTATTGCGATATTCCCGGCACCATTGTGTTTGATGCCGAGATGAGCCGCATCGGCTACCACCTGAACCAGTTTGCAGCTTCGCTAATGAAAGCCGAGAACCGTGAACGTTTTTTTGCCGACCAGCGTGCCTACCTTGACGAATGGCCCATGTCTGAAGAGCAAAAACAGGCGGTGCTGGACCGTGACTACAACCGCATGATGGAGTTGGGCGGCAATATCTATTTTCTGGCAAAAATATTCTCGTCTGACGGGCTCAGCTTTGAATATGCCGCTTCCACCATGACGGGTGTTACGCCAGAAACCTATCGAGAAATGATGCTGAAGGGTGGCCGCTCACCCGACGGCAACCGATTTATTGGGGAGAGCGAATAATGGCCAAAATAACCGCAGGCGTGGCAACGTCTCATGTACCTGCTATTGGTGCTGCCATTGATCTTGGCAAAACCCAAACCGATTACTGGAAGCCGCTGTTTGATGGCTTTGAGTATTCTAAAGAGTGGATGAAAGAAAACACGCCAGACGTGGTCTTTCTGGTCTACAACGACCACGGCAGTGCCTTCGACATGAACATCATTCCCACCTTCGCCATTGGCTGCGCCGAAGAGTTCCAGCCTGCCGATGAAGGCTGGGGGCCGCGCAAGGTGCCGGTGGTCAAAAACCACGCCCGGCTGGCATCGCACATTGCCCAATCCATGATCGAGCAGGAGTTCGACCTCACGCTGATTAACAGGATGGACGTGGACCACGGGCTAACCGTGCCGCTGTCGTTGATGTTTGGTCAGCCCGAGGAATGGCCCTGCCTGGTAATTCCTTTTGCGGTGGGTGTGGTGCAGTACCCGGCGCCGCTGGGGCGGCGCTGCTATGCCCTGGGTAAAGCGCTTCGTCAGGCTGTTGAAACCTTTGACGAAGACCTGAATGTGCAGGTGTGGGGCACCGGTGGAATGAGTCACCAACTTCAGGGCCCGCGTGCCGGCCTGATCAATCAGGAATTTGACCAACAATTTCTGGAAGACATAGTCAACGACCCGGAAACCGTCGCCGAGATCCCGCACATCGACTATTTGCGCGAAGCCGGCAGCGAGGGCATCGAGCTGGTAATGTGGCTGATTATGCGCGGGGCTTTGAATCAGAAAGTGGTCGAAAAGCACCGTCACTACCATGTGCCGGCGTCGAATACCGCGGTGGGTCACCTAATTCTCGAAAACCCGCAATAAGCAGGAGTCAGATATGAAAGTTATTCTCGCCGGAACCGGCGCATTTGGTAAAAAGCATCTGGATGGCATCAAGAATATCGATGGTGTGGAAGTTGTTGCTGTTGTTGGGCGACGGCTCGAGCCAACCCAAAAAGTCGCTGATGACTATGGTGTTGAGCATGTCTTTACCGATCTGGATGAAGCGCTGAAACTGGATGCCGATGCGGTCATTTTGTGCACGCCTACCCAGTTGCATGCGGCCCAATCCATTGCCTGTATGGAAGCCGGAAAGCATGTGCAGGTAGAAATACCTCTCGCCGATTCACTGGCCGACGCCAAAGCAGTTCTGGACAAGCAGGCAGAGACTGGCTTGACCTGCATGGTGGGGCACACCCGGCGTTTTAATCCATCGCACCAGTGGATGCACAATAAAATCACCGCCGGAGAAGTCAGCATCCAGCAGATGGACGTGCAAACCTACTTTTTCCGACGAACCAATATGAATGCGGCAGGCGAGCCGCGCAGCTGGACCGACCACTTGCTATGGCACCACGCTGCGCACACCATCGACCTGTTTCAATACCAAACTGGCGAGAAGGTGGTGAAGGCCAATGCGGTGCAGGGGCCCAAGCATCCCGAGCTGGGTATTGCCATGGATATGTCCATTCAGTTGCAAACGGAAAGCGGCAAGGTGTGCACCCTGTCGCTCAGTTTCAACAACGATGGCCCGCTGGGCACTTTCTTCCGCTATATCTGTGACAACGGCACCTATATTGCGCGCTACGACGACTTGTTTAACGGTAAGGAAGAGCAAATCGACGTGTCGAACGTCGACGTGTCGATGAACGGCATCGAACTGCAGGATCGGGAGTTTTTTGCGGCGCTCAAGGAGGGTCGTGAGCCCAATTCCTCGGTGCAGCAGGTATTCGCCTGTTACCAGGTAATGCATGACCTTGAGAAACAGCTGGAATCTTAAGTAGGCTAGCGGGGTTGTACCCTGTGTGGAGCAAAAAATGACCGACCTTCGCAAACTCGCTTATACCGAAGTACCCGCTGTTGGGCTGGGCTGTATGAACCTGTCCCACGCCTATGGCGTGCCGCCGGCCGCTGAGGATGCGAAAAAGGTTCTGAAAAAGGCTTTGGACCTGGGTATTACCCACTTCGACAGCGCCGCACTTTATGGTGCGGGTAAAAATGAGTCGTTGGTGGGCCCCTTCCTGAAGCCAGTGCGCAAAGAAATTTTCCTGGTCAGCAAATGCGTGCTCTTTTTGGACGAGCAGGGCAATCGCCGCTTGGATGGGCGTCCCGAAGCCATTCGTGAAAGTGTGGAAGCCTCACTGAAACGGCTGGAAACCGAAGTGATTGACCTGATGTACCTGCATCGGCTCGATCCGGATGTGCCCATTGAAGATTCCGTGGGCACGCTGTCCGATTTGCGCGAAGAGGGCAAAATCCGCAGCATCGGGCTTTCGGAAATGAGCGCCGAGACTATCCATCGCGCGGCCGCAGTAGACGAGATTGCCGCGGTGCAAAGTGAATACTCCCTGTGGTCGCGCAATGTAGAAATTGGCGTGCTGGAAGCCTGCCATGAAGTGGGCGCCGCCTTTGTGGCTTTCTCGCCGGTGGCGCGGGGTTTTCTGGCCGATTTAAACCTTGATCCGCAAGGCTTTGCCGAAAAAGACATTCGCCGCAACATGCCGCGCTTTCAGGATCCGCATTTTTCCGAGAACCGCGTGAACCTGCTGCCGCGTTATCAGGAAATTGCTGAAGAGGTGTGCTGCACGCCCGCGCAACTGGCCATCGCATGGCTGCTTCACCGGGGCGACAATATTCACGTGATCCCGGGCACTACCAGCGCACAGCACCTTGAAGAAGACTGGCATGCCGGCAAGGTCATTTTGGCCGATGACCAGATTGACGATCTCGACCGCCTGATCAATCAGTACAGTGTATCCGGCCCCCGTTATGCCGCTGCCGTGCAGGCTCAGATCGATACGGAAGAATTCTAAAAAGGCTGTAGTTACAGCTACCCATTTAAAAGCTAACAAAAGTGTTAGAATCGCGCGCCACCCGGGTCGCGCCATTCTGGTGCGCCTCGAACCTGATCTTCAACACAGGACGCGCAACGGAATGAAATACAAGCCCAGCCTGCTTCTCACCACGCTTTTAAGCCTGTTTTTCGCATTGTTCAGTACTGCTGCCATGGCGGCATCAGGCCCGTTGGATATGACGACAACCGGCACGGGCTACCTGATGCTGGTGGTTTTTTGCATTGCCTACATTCTGGTGATGTTTGAAGAACGGTTGGAATTGCGCAAATCGAAACCGGTGCTGGTGGCGGCGGGGCTTATCTGGATTGCTATTGGCGTTTACTACACCCAGGCGGGGTTAAACGCGGAAACGGGTGATGCTTTTCGCCATACCCTGCTTGAGTTTGCCGAGCTAATGCTGTTCCTGCTGGTGGCCATGACCTACATTAACGCGCTTGAAGAGCGGCGCCTGTTTGACGGGCTGCGAGCCTGGATGGTTACCAAGGGCTTCAGCTACAAACAGCTTTTCTGGCTTACCGGCATTCTTTCCTTCTTTATTTCACCCATTGCGGACAACCTGACCACCGCACTGCTGATGTGCGCCGTGGTGCTAAAGGTAGCCGAGGGTAACAAGCGTTTTATCAACCTTGCCTGCGTCAACGTGGTTGTTGCTGCGAACGCGGGTGGCGCCTTTAGCCCATTCGGCGATATCACCACCCTGATGGTTTGGCAGGCGGGTCAGGTGGCTTTTCAGGAATTCTTTGTGCTCTTTATTCCCTCGGCTGTGAATTTCCTGATTCCTGCAGCCATCATGTCGTTTTTTATTGAAAACGAGAAACCCGAGTCGGTGCAAGAACATGTGGAACTGAAGCGCGGCGCTTACCGCATTATGGCGCTGTTCTTGCTGACCGTAGCGACAGCGGTGATGGGTCACACATTCCTTCACTTGCCACCCGTCATGGGCATGATGATGGGGCTTGGCTACCTGCAGTTCTTTGGCTATTACCTGCGCGTGACACTGGACAGGTCACTGGAACGAAAACGAGCTCTTGCCGAGCAGCAGGGCAACGAAGAAGCACTCAAGCGATTGGGAAGTGTGGTTCCCTTTGACGTGTTTAACCGGGTGGCACGCGCCGAGTGGGATACGTTGCTATTTTTCTATGGTGTGGTGATGTGCGTGGGCGGCCTGGGTTTTATGGGTTACCTGGAGCTGATGTCCAACGCCATGTATGGCAATTTCAGCGCCACCCTGACCAACTTTTTCCTGGGCATCATTTCAGCGGTTATCGATAACATTCCGGTGATGTTTGCCGTGCTCACCATGGAGCCAGCCATGTCGCACGGTCACTGGCTGTTGATTACCCTGACCGCTGGAGTGGGCGGCAGCCTGCTGTCGATTGGTTCCGCGGCGGGTGTGGCCCTGATGGGGCAGGCTCGTGGCAATTACACCTTTATGGGTCACCTGCGCTGGACGCCGGTGATTTTCCTGGGTTACGTAGCCAGTGTACTGGTTCATATCTGGTTGAATGGCCACCTGTTCGAGGTAGTGGGAACGGTAGGCGGCGCGCACTAGCTTGCTGCTAAAGAAAAAAAGCGCCTTTTCGGCGCTTTTTTTATGTCAGGCCAAACACCCTTTCGGCGTTGGTCTGGAACAGCATTTTCATCTCTTCGGGCGAGATATTAACCGCTTCGGTATAGCCCACCTCGGCCGGCACATACTGGTAGGGGTAGTCCATGGCGTAAAGCACCCTGTCCATGCCCAGCACTCGCTGGCAAAACTCAATAGCCGGTGCCCAAGCCATGCCGCTGGTGGTTATCCAGAGGTTCTCGCGAACATAGTCGCTTATTTTCTTTTTAAGCGGCTTTACGCCCTCGTAGCGATTCGCCTTCACCATGGCGTTGTGCATGTGATCCAACCGGTACAGCCAAAAAGGGATAGCCTCGCCGCAGTGCCCAACGACAACACGCAGGTTGGGAAACTCGTCAAACACCCCGCTGATAATCAGCTTTAACACATGCGCGCTGGTTTCAACGGCGAAACCGAAAATAGAACCGTCCAGGCCTCTTTCCATCAATGGCTCGGCCATGCCTTTCACCGGCGTATTGGGGTGAATATATAGGGGGGTATCCAGTGCCTGGCAGGCTTCAAAGATGGGGTAGTAGGAAGGGTCATCCATGTGCTTGTTCTGGGTGTGCGAATGGATAATTACGCCCTTCAGGCCCATGCCATGGCCGCGCTCGATTTCCAGCGCTGCTTTTGTCGGGTCTTGTGGTGCCACCGCGGTCAGCCCGGCAAAGCGGGTGGGGTGCTGCTTGATCGCCGCGGCCAGTCGGTCGTTGCTGTAGGCGGCAAACTCGACAGCTTCTTCGCCTGGCATGGGCTGAATGCCAGCCGATGTCAGCGCGATAATGGCCATGTCGATACCGGCTGCGTCCATGTCGGCGATGCGTTTGTCGCCCAGGTCGCAAAGGGCTTCGCGCACGAACACCGACCGTTCGCTGTCGCTTTCCAGAAAGTAACGCCACTGGGAGACAAAGCCCGGGTCGTCGATTTCATTATTGGCGATAATGCGGCGGTAGATGTCGAACATTTCCGGCGGGCAAAAGGCTTCTTCGGTGGCAATGCGTTTGTAGGCTCTGTCGCTCATAGTCATTGTGGCTGTGGTTTCGTCATATTATTGTTTTATAGTCTAACAAATATGTAGCGTTTTTTGGCAGGTCCATCTGCAAGATGGATAGGGAATGAAAAGTATTTTTTCGGGGTTGTCATCCTGGCCGTCGTCAGGCCCGTATTTTTCGGGAATACGAATCCAGGGTTTCAACACCAGGCCCAGGTTGCCCTTTTCCCAGCGCGATGCCAGCATCAGGCGGTTCCAGCTACGTGACAGGGTGCCCTGCTGGCCGTTCGACTGATGGTTGAGGATGATGTCGTTGCCGGCGTTGCGCATACCGAAGGGAGCAAGGGTAGATGGCATGCTCCAGATCAGTTCCGGCTCGTGGTTGGTTTCGCGGAATGGGCGCGATACATCGGCGTTGTATGCCTGCCAGAAGGCGCGGATGGTATAGCCCATCCAAAGTCTGGAATCCTGAATGATGAAGTTGTCTTTGAGGGGAAACTTCAGGCTTAGCTGAAACTGGAATTCGGTGTGGTTCAACCTCCCTTCCGCCAGATTTGCCGTCTGGTAGGGCTCGTTATTTGTCTTGTCGGTAAAGGCGACCGGCAACATGTAGTTGGGGCGGTGGCTGGTTAAAACGAAGGGTTGGTTGCGCGTTTGTTCCTCAATGGAGTCTCGAATACTGATTGCGCCGGTTGTCCCTGTATCGATGCGGGGCGTGTCTAACTGGGGGAGCAGCATGCGGCAGTCATCCCGAATTTCCCCCAGGCTTGTGCTGTCTGCTGCACCGGCAATGCGCGTTAGCAGGCAGTCTTCATAGCTGTTGAAGTCTGTTTGTTGTGCCTGTGCCATCGTGCTGATGGCGAGGGGCAAAAAACATACAGGAAGCAGGCTTCGCGAGAGTGAGTTGGGCATGGGCAAAATCTTAGCGGAAGCTTCTGCCCCTGTCTTTGCGCAAATAGGACAAGGCAGAAGATGAGCATTCTGGAGGCAGCCTTGTCGCGGCACCGATTTGGTGCAAATCTTGTTTCCGGTCAAGACCACCGGGAGGCGGCCGCGTTAGTCTATTCAGCCTGGAATTGCTCTCGCCGAACGCACCGACAAGGAGAAGTGAAGAATTTACAACCCCACCCTTAAAACGGTTTATTTTCCCTATGCATTGCGCCGGCAATCGGACGGAAGCTGGGTACCGCTGAATCGGCACTATCGCCCGGTGGGCATCAACCTGCCTGAACCGGTTGAGCTGGATGCTTACCCCGTTAGTGTTGAGCTACCTGAGCTG
>CAKZNR010000098.1 GCA_937129725.1 uncultured Cellvibrionales bacterium
AAGCTGCGCCAGGACTCCAGCAAGTACGTGCAAAAGTCGGTGGCCAATCATCTCAATGACGTCGGTAAAAACCACCCCGACCACCTGATAGCCGCCTGCCGCCGTTGGCTGGCCGAAGACCATCCCAACAGCAACTGGATTTGCCGCCACGCGCTGCGCAGCCTGGCCAAACAGGGCGATCCCAGAGTGTTTCCTCTGTTAGGTTACGACAGCCCGAACCGGGTACAGGTACAGCAACCGGAACTGGCTGTGCAATCAGACAAAAACGAACTGGAAATCAGGCTGAACCTGTCCAATACCGGCAAAAAGCCACTGCGCCTCCGGCTCGACTACGGCCTGGAACTGCCGCGCAGTGGCAACAAAACGGGCTACTTTGTGTTCCGTTGGGGAGAGCACAGACTGCAACCCGGGCAGTCATTACAGCTGCGTACCCGGCACAGTTTTCGGCCGGTGACCACACGCCGCTACTACGCCGGCGAATGCCGGCTGGATATTCGCCTGAATGGCCAGGTAAAAAGCCAGCAGGCTTTCCGTTTAAGTCAGACCGGGCTCGTCTGCTTAATTTTATAAAGCCAAGCTATACTGCAACAACCTGCCCGCATGGAATGAATTAATGGCACAGAGCAACAAGACCTACTTTTTATCCCTGGACTATGCGCTGATGCTCACCCTGTTTTCGGCGTCCGGCATCTGTTTTGCCATTGGGCACACCGAGTTCAACCAATCCAGCCTTAGCTCGAGCATCGCCTTTCTTACAGGCGTTGGCACCCTGGTTCTGTTTCTTATTTTTGGCGTACCCTGCAGCTATACCATCGAAGAAACCACCCTTCGGGTGCGCAATGGCCTGGTTAGGCACTGTATAGCCTATAGCGATATATTGGATATACGCGAAAGCGCAGGGCTGTTGCCTAGCCTGACCCCCTCGCAACGCAGTGTTGAGGTGCGCAGCACCCACGGCGTCGCGGTGATTAACCCCCGAGACAGAGAGGCCTTTGTGCAGGACCTGCAGCGCAAGGTTGAGGAATTCCGGCCCAATCAGACGGAAGCCGACTAGCCGGGCCCGATATCCAGAGGCAGCCTGCCCGCATAGAAAAAACCATCCGGCCGCGGTTCAATGTGAATAGCGGCCATGGTCACTCCATAGGCAGCCACCTGCGTTGCAATTTCCGCATAGAGCGGGTCCAGATCGGCCGCAATGCGGAATCGCTCTGCGCGCTGCACCAGTACGACAAACAACAGGCAGGCCCTGCTTCCCGCTTCCACAAGCTGCTGCAATTCCTTTAGATGTTTTTGCCCTCGCGTGGTTACCGTGTCGGGAAACTCGGCCAGGTGGGGCTGGCGTGCCAGGGTAACGCTTTTTACTTCCAGCCAGGTTTGCCCGGTTCCACAGAGCAAAAAATCGATGCGCGAGCTGGTACCGGGCGGTTTTTGTTCGGCTTTCAGGTTTTCGTAGTCAAACAGTTCGTCCAGGCGATGCTGCAGCAAGAGCTCCTTCACAAGGGCGTTGGCGCGCTGGGTGTTCACACAAACCAGGCCGCCGCAATCGCTGGTGACCAGCTCCAGAGTGCCCTTGAGCTTGCGCCTGGGGTTGTCACTGAGGGAGTAATAGCAGGGACTGCCTTCGACCAGACAGTGCAGCATGGAGCCGGTATTGGGGCAGTGCAGGGTAAGCAGTTGGCCATCGGGCAGCATCACATCGGCAAAAAAGCGTTTGTAACGCCGTACAAAAGTGGCTTCGAGCCATTTCGGCCGAACAATCGGCTGCAAGAGCAACTCCTTATATCCAATACTTCTTGTACAAGGCCGATATGACCCCATAAATGTGTGGCAACAAGGCCTAGGTTCTGGTAACTTGCCGCCTCGATTTTTTAGCCCGCTACAAAGAGAAGCGCCAATGGCAACAAAATCTGCAACCAAAACTGCAACTAAAACAGCGAAAAAACCTGCGCCAAAAGCGAAGGCAAGTAAGGCTTCCGCCGGACCATCCCTCTCCCTGCACGGTATTGAACCCTACAAGGAGAAAAAGGGCGAGGAATACATGAATGAGGCCCAGCGTGCTCATTTCACGGATATTCTGAACGCCTGGAAAGGCGAGCTGATGGAAGAAGTCGATCGCACCATGTCTCACATGAAGGACGAGGCTGCCAATTTCCCCGACCCGGCAGACCGCGCCACGCAGGAAGAAGAGTTCAGCCTGGAACTTCGCACCCGCGATCGCGAGCGCAAACTGATCAAGAAGATCGACTCAACTCTGCAAATGATTAAAGACGACGATTACGGCTGGTGTGACCAATGCGGTGTTGAGATCGGCGTTCGCCGCCTTGAAGCGCGCCCTACCGCCACCCTTTGTATCGATTGCAAAACCCTCGACGAAATTCGCGAAAAGCAGACCACAGCCTGATTATCGCCACCTCCCGGCAACAGGCTGTATCCTGACTTCATGGAAAACAGCCGCGACCCCGATCTCAGCCAAACACCACCTGCATACCGAGGCCGCTTCGCTCCTACGCCCAGCGGCCCGCTGCATTTTGGCTCTCTGGTAGCGGCCCTGGCCAGCTATTTGGACGCCCGTGCCGCAGGCGGCGAGTGGCTGCTGCGCATTGAAGACATCGATCCGCCTCGCTGCCAGAGCGAAGCCAACGAGCAGATCCGGCAGTGCTTGGCCGAGCATGGCATGAAAGCGGACGGCGAAACCCTATTTCAAAGCCAGCACAGCGATCGTTACGAACGTGCACTAGAGCAACTGCAGCAACTGGGGCGCACCTACTGCTGTCAGTGCACCCGCGCGCAGATAAAACAACAAGGCGGACACGACAACACAACCTGCCGAGCCGCCACGCTTCCTGCAGGGAAAGATAGCGCAGTGCGGTTTATCAGCGAGGGATTTGCCCGGGTAGATGATCTGGTTTTTCGACGGGCGAATCGTGAGGTCTGCCCACATGCCAGGGTTGGCTTGCTTCACGTGGTCCATTCGCGTCTGCATCCTGCCCCACTGTCCGGACTCCGCAGCGGTCATGTACGGCGACGCGCAGAAGATCGCGGTGTAGGCGGGATCGATCGACATCAACGTGTGGGCGATCGTGGCGAAGTAGTCAGTCTTCCCGGAGCTCG
>CAKZNR010000099.1 GCA_937129725.1 uncultured Cellvibrionales bacterium
TGGTCTCCACCGTTTCCCAACGCAAGTCAGGGTTGCCAGGCTGTGGGGGGAAGACGATGGTGTCGCCCGCGTAGGTCACACCCTGGGTTTGGTCGTTGTACAATGCGAAACGACTGAAACCGTCAATGTTGGCGTTTCCTGTGCGCCCCCAACTTGTCCGGAACTTTAGGAAGCTGATGGTCTCCGAATTGAAGGAGGGTTCGTCGCTGATGACCCAGCCGGCTGCCGCCGAAGGGAAGAAGCCAAAGCGGTTGTTCTGACCAAATCGAGACGATCCATCCACCCGCGCCGTGGCCTGGAAGAAGTACCGGTCCTTCAAGTTGTAGTTGACCCGCGCAAACGTGGAGGCAAAGCCATCTGTGCGGTATTGGTTGACATACGCATTGGTCACTGTGGACACCGCGTCGTACAAGCTGTCGTGCAATCCAAACAAGCTGTCACGCAAGGTGGGCATGGCGTATGCAGGGCCGTCAGAATCCCGGAGGTTGAAGCCAAACCCGTCGCTTTCAAACTTCTGGGCTTCGGCACCCACCAAGATGGCCAAGGAGGTGGTCAACGAGACGGTCAAGGACCACGAGTACGCGCCCATCCAGGGTATCGACTCCTACATCGCCAAGTGCCTCAACCTGGCCTACGGCGAGGGCTCCAAGGCGCTCCAGGAGGGCCGCATCGCGGGTGCGCAGTCCATCTCGGGCACGGGCTCCCTGCGCCTCGGCTTCTCGTTCTTCTCGCAGTGGTACCCCCACAAGGACATCGACGTGCTGGTGCCCAAGCCGACGTGGCCCATCCACAAGACGATCTCCTCCCTGGTCGGCTACGAGCCCAAGGAGTACCGCTACTTCCACCCGACGACGAAGGGCCTCGACTTCGAGGGCCTCAAGGAGGACCTGAACGCGGCCAAGGACCACTCTCTGGTCATGTTCCACGTCTGCGCGCACAACCCCACGGGCGTGGACCCCACGGACGCGCAGTGGCAGGAGATTCTCGAGATTGTGAAGCGCAAGAAGCTCTTCTCTGCCTTCGACTCGGCCTACCAGGGCTTCGCCTCGGGCGACTGCCAGCGCGACTCCTACTCGCTGCGCCTCTTCCAGGAGCACACCGACGACATCATGCTCTTCCAGTCCTTTGCTAAGAACTTCGGCCTGTACGGCGAGCGTGTCGGCTGCTACTCCGTGGTCACCTCCTCGCAGGCGGAGCGCGACATCGTGCAGAGCCGCATCAAGCAGATCGCGCGCCCGCTCTACTCGAACCCGCCCATCTACGGCGCGCGCATCGTGGACGTCGTGCTGGGCACGCCCGAGATCCGCGCCCAGTGGGACCAGGACCTGATCACGATGTCGAGCCGGATGGCGGGCATGCGCCAGGGCCTCGTCGACAAGCTGAAGGAGCTGGGCAACGAGCACGACTGGAGCCACGTGACCTCCCAGATCGGCATGTTCGCCTACACGGGTCTCAACAAGGACCAGGTCACTGCCATCCGCGAGCAGCACTCCATCTACATGACCATGGACGGCCGCATCTCGATCGCCGGCCTCAACCCCGACAACCTCGAATACGTGGCGCGCGCCTTCCACGGCGTGACCACCGGCAAGGAGTTCTGAACGCCCCAAAATTAACCGCCGCCTCTCTGACTTCAGTCTGCCTGTCGAAAAGGGTTGCCATCAAGCTCTCTTATGCGAAGAAAAGTCAAATTTAAAGTCAATCAAGCTATCAAGAAGCGCGCGCAGGACCGCCGGGCGAGGCTGCTCTCCTCCACCCGTGCGCCACCGCGCCCTCTATTTAAGCAAAGTTTGTTATTTATGTTACCTGCTTCGCCCCTCCCGCATATCTATTCCCCTTTGTTCTCGCCGGCCCAATCCAGTTGCACTATGCCCACCTGCCCATGCTCTGGCAGCCCTTTGGCCAGCACCTCCCGGTAGCGATCGGCCACCAGCCGCGTAACCGGCATCTCGACACCCGCCTGTGCGCCCTGGTCCAACGCGATTTGCATGTCTTTTACCATCAGCCCTTTCGAAATTCCCATACCCTGATCTTCTTCGGGCATTTTGTTCAGCATGCCGGCCATGCGCCGGCCGTGGCCCTGCAGCAGAGGCGAATCGGCCCAGCCATCCTGCAGGGTGTCCGGAATCAATTCAGGGTTCAAGCCTGATGCGGCAGCCACCTTCAGCGCTTCGGCGATGCCATTCAGGCTGGCGCCAATAATCAACTGGTTGCAGGCCTTGGCAATTTGCCCGCTGCCACTGGCGCCCACCAGGGTACGGCGTTTGCCGATGGCATCAAAAAAGGGTGCCGCGCACTCGAAGGCGCTTTCTTCACCGCCGGCCATAATGGTCAATGTACCGGCATCGGCCCCTTTTACTCCGCCGGAAACCGGCGCATCCAGCCAGGCGCAATCGCATTCCGTTATAAGTCGTTGCGCAAATGCGCGCGTGGCGGCCGGGTCAATGGACGAGCAATCAACCAGAATAGCGCCGGGTTGCAGGCCGCTGGCCAAGCCTTCTTCGCCGAACACCACCTGCTGCACTGCCGCGGTGTCGGTTAGACACAGCCCGACAACTTCAACTTCAGATGCCAGCGCGGCTGGCGAAGCACAACGCTGAGCGCCCTGTGCCAACAGGTCTTCAAACTTTGCAGGGTTTCGCCCCCATAAGAATAGCTGGTGACCGCTAGCCAACAAATTGGTGGCCATCGGATACCCCATAGTACCCAGACCAACAAAACCAATGCGCATAGTTCCCCCAGGGTTGTTTTAGCAAAGCAAACAGATTGATCATTCTGGCATAGAAAAAGCACCCCGAAGGCCATGTTCATAAACATGCGTCCAGCAACAACCGGTTTCCTAGCAAAGGGCGGCTAACAAAAACAGCTCCATCAACTTAAATACCAAACTATCCAAAGTCGTCCGTCTTTACCCAATGCACTCCTCGCACTCGTAAAAGACTGTGAATAAGTGTTTTTCTTTTGGCTGAAGCTTCTAAAGGCTCAGTTCCAAGTATTCAATAACGCCAAAATATAACCCTGTGGAGTTTTGCATGAAGCGCATCCTGTTTTTCAGTTGCTTTGTATTTTCGTTGAGCGTATCCGCCTGGGAGCTGGACAACAGTGCTTCGCGCGTTAGCTTTGTCACTAATAAAGCCGGTGCAGTTGCCGAAGTGCACCGCTTTGCTCAATTGGATGGAAGCATCGATGCCAACGGAGCCGCTCAGGTCACTATTGAACTGGCGAGCATCGACACATTGCTGCCCGACCGCGACCAGCGGCTGCGCGATATTCTGTTCCAGGTTGCCCGTTATCCCGAGGCAGTCATTAAGGCTGAATTCGATCCGGCCATTTTGCAAAATCTGTCCAGCCAAAGCAGCCTGAAATTGCCGGTAACCCTGGATCTGCACGGAACCAGCGTCACCCTGAACCCGGAACTGGTCATTGCCCAACTGCCCGACGGAAGCCTTGCGGTCAGCAGCATGGAACCTGTTGTGGTTTATGGCTACCAATTTGGCTTTATGGAGGCTATCGAAGAGTTGCGCACCATCGCTGGCTTACCTTCAATCAACCCGGCGGTAACGGTGCAGTTCTACCTGACATTTGTGCCCTGATGATATGACACACGGCCGCCATCGCTGCCGCCCTTTACTCATACATGCCCAAACATTTGCTTTTGCCACCGAACCGCCTAAGCTTTGCGCAAATTCGAACAATTAATTTCAGGGAACAGCAATGAGCCAGATGTCCGGCGGCGAAGCCATGGCGCGAGCACTGCTCGCAAACGGGGTAGACACAGTATTCGGTATTCCGGGGGCGCAGATGTACCCCCTGTTCGATGCCTTTTACCGCCTACCTGAATTCAACACCATCGTACCGCGCCACGAACAGGGCGCCGCCTACATGGCGTTTGGCTACACCAAGGTTACTGGCAAGCCCAGTGCCTTTGCCGTGGTTCCGGGGCCGGGCATTCTCAACACGGCGGCAGCCGTTTGCACCATTGAGGGCTGTTGTCAGCCTGTGATCGGCCTTACCGGCGAAGCCTTCTCCGACTTTATTGGCAAAGGACGCGGCATTTTGCATGAACTTCGCGACCAGCGCGGCACCATGGCCAGCATTGCCAAAGACGCACTGCATATTCACGACGCCACACAAACCGGAAGCATCATGAACGAAGCCTTCCGCGTGATGAATTCGGACCGGCCGGGCCCGGTGATTGCCCAAATGGCATGGGACACCATGCAGAAAGAATGGGACATCGAAATTGGTGCGGGCAATGCCGAGGTGCACAAACCCGAGATTAACAGCGATGAAATCCGGGCCGCAGCCAAACTGATTACCGAGGCGGAAAAACCCATGATTATGCTGGGCGCTGGAGCCATGCATGCCGGCGATGAAGTGAAGCGGCTGGCCGAGCTACTGGATGCACCCGTTACTGCTTTCCGCAGCGGACGTGGCATTGTGGCCGAAGACAGCGAGCTGGGTATTTCATCCGTGGCAGCTCGCGAGCTGTGGGATGACACCGACCTGATCATCGGCATTGGCTCGCGCATGGAAATGCAGTATTTCCGCTGGAGCCCCTACCCAAACTACAAACCCAAACCCACTTACGGGCCGAAAATTGTGCGCATAGAAATCGATCAGAACCAGCTGGATAGCCTGGTGGCCGACGCGCCGGTGCTGGCCGACTCGGCGGACGGCACAAACGCCCTGTTCGAAGAGCTGGTAGAGCTGGGGGCAAAATCCAACCCGGCTCGTCGCGAACGCATCACAGCTGCGAAAACTAAAGCGCGCGGGCTGATCGAAAAGGTACAACCTCAGGTAGGTTACTGGGACACCATTCGCAATGTAATGCCCCGCGACGGTGTGATTGTTCCGGAGGTTTCGCAAATGGGCTTCACCTCCTACTTTGGCCTGGAGGTGTTGGAACCGCGCACCTACATCACAGAAGGTTTTCAGGGCACTTTGGGCTTTGGTTTCCAAACCGCCGTGGGTGCCAAGGTGGGTGCGGGCGATCGGCCAACCATATCGGTAACAGGCGATGGCGGTTTTATGTTTGGTGTGCAGGAACTGGCCACGGCGGTGAAGTACAACATTGGCCTGGTTACCCTTATCTTCAACAACAGCGCTTTTGGCAACGTACGCCGCGACCAGCAAAATTGGTACAAGGGCAACCTGATTGGCGCCGACCTGAAGAACCCCGATTTCGTCAAAATGGCCGAAAGCTTCGGCGCCGCCGGTTACCGGGTAGACTCACCCAAAAGTCTGCAACCGGTTCTGGAACAAGCCCTCGCCGACAACAAGCCCTGCCTGATTGACGTGCAGATGGAAACCGGCAGTGAAACCTCCCCCTGGGAGTTCATCATGATGGCCAACAAGAGCTGGGATTAGGGGTGGACGAGAAACGCCTGCAACAGCTTGAAGACCGGCTGGCTATCCAGGATTTGAACACCGCCTTTTGCGATCACCTGGATAACAACCGTGTTGACAAGCTGGTAAACCTCTTTACCGAAAACACCTACTACCAGCACGGCAGCCGCATCAGCAATGGGCGCGAAGAAGTTCGCGCACTGTTTGGCAAGCGCTCCGAAACGCCGCGCACCGCGCGGCATATGTATACGGGTTTGTCGGTGGAGTTTACCGGCGTAGACTCAGCCAGCGGGCATTCGGTATGCATGACATTTGCAAAGGACGGGCTGCCGCCCATACAACCCGCCCTGCCCTACCTGGTGGCCGACTTTTTCGACGAGTATGTGCGCGAAATGGACGGCCGATGGCGTATCAGCCGCCGCGTGATAGAACGCATTTTTATGGACGACAGCAACACCGGCCCGGTAGGCCAGTAAATTCTGCCGCAGCGCGGACTAATTTTTGTGCGGTTGCTGCGCCGGCAGATGCAAGCGCAACAGAATTTCCAGCCGCTTCAGATAGGCATCCATATATTCCTGCCCCATAGTGGGTACGCTGCCATCGTTGTACAGGTAGATGGTGTCGTGTTCGATGTCGCCATCGTG
>CAKZNR010000100.1 GCA_937129725.1 uncultured Cellvibrionales bacterium
CGGCTACCCAGCGCTGCAGGTCGCTGCCCCAGGCGGCCAGAATGCCGGTGTTTACCTCGGTAATGGCCTTCTGTTCCGGGCTGGCGTCTTTGTGTTCCACAATGGCCTGCACGGTGCCGTTGCTGCCGCGCACAATACGGCCGTAGCCGGTGGGGTCGCTCAGGTGGGTGGTCAGCAGGCCCAGGCCGCTGTTGGCGCAGGCGTCCAGCACGGCTTGCAGGGTGGGGGCGGTAATTAGGGGCACGTCGCCGTATAGCACCAGTACTACATCTTTCGCGTCTAACTGGTTGGCGCACACAGATACGGCATGGCCGGTGCCCAGTTGTTCGGTTTGTTCTATGTAGTTTTGCTTGGGCAGGGCACTGCGCACGGCATCGCTTTCGTAACCCACCACAATGATGGGCGGGGCGGTTTGCATAGTTTCAAGGGTTTGCACCACGTGCGCCAGCATGGGCTTGCCGCCGATGGGCATAAGCACTTTGGGCAGGGGGGATTTCATGCGGGTGCCTTTGCCGGCAGCCAGAATAAGGGGTTGGATTTTCATGGGGCGCTAGTTTAAAGGAAGTTGGGGGGGAAGGAGAGGGGTAAGGGTGAATTTGGCGGGAGTGTTTGCGACCAGCATCAGACCCCTGCGGGGTCTGACACTTCCACTGAAGCAAAGTGTCTGACTCCCCACGAAGTGGGGGTCAGATGCTGAAACTTAAGAGGCGAGCCACCAGCATCTGACCCCTGGCGGGGTCAGACACTTACCGTTTGCCGATGCCTTGGCTGAGGCAAACAAACGCGTCTGATGCCCCTTAAGGGGGTGTCAGATGCGAAGAGAAGGCTCGAATGGCTGAATGGCCACCAGCATCTGACCCCTGACGGGGTCAGACACTTACTCCGAAGCGAAGTGTCTGACTCCCTGCGAAGCAGGGGTCTGATGCTGAGCAGAAGACTTGGGCTGCATGTGCCACCAGCATCTGACCCCTGACGGGGTCAGACACTTCCCACGTTCGGGGTCAGACACTTCCCGCGTTCGGGGTCAGACACTTCCCGCGTTCGGGGTCAGACAGTTCCCCTTCGGATGGCAGACACTTCCCACTGGCGCTGTGCTAAAGTTTCGGCATTCTTCAAGGGAGTCTGGCGTGTACGAAATAGTTGTTGCAGGTGGATGGCTGATGATTCCCATCCTGCTCTGTTCGGTGGCGGCAATCGCCATTGTTTTCGAGCGTTCCTGGACTCTCAGTGCCAGCCGTATTGCGCCTCCCGATTTGCTCAACCATGTTTGGGAAAGTTACCGCTCCAACAGGTTAAACGTCGATCGCATTATCGAGCTGCGTAACGACAGCCCCCTGGGCGAAGTGTTTGCCGCCGGCCTGGCCAATATGAAACACGGGCGCGCGGTGATGAAAGACGCCATGGAAGAGGCGGGCAACAAGGTAACCCACGAGATGGAGCGCTTTCTGTCGGTGCTGGGAACCATTGCCACCATTTCGCCGCTGCTGGGTTTGCTGGGTACCGTACTGGGCATGATCGAGGTATTTACCCAAATTATGATTCACGGCACCGGTAACGCCGGCCTGCTTGCAGGCGGTATTTCCAAGGCGCTGATTACCACCGCAACCGGCCTGTCGGTGGCCATTCCGGCCATGGTGTTTCACCGCCATCTCGAGCGCAAAATCGACGGCATCGTGGTGGAAATGGAGCAGCAATCCACTCGCTTGGTAGACGCCATTTTCAGCAAGCAAACCGAGAAGGGGTCTGCGGCCCAGTGAAGTTCCGCACGCGCCGGCGCCAGCCGGTTGAGGCCAACCTCACACCACTGATTGATGTGGTGTTCCTGCTTTTGATTTTTTTCATGGTGTCTACCACCTTCACTCACGAGAACCAGCTGCGCATTAATTTGCCCGAGGCCCAGGCCAACCCCGCCGAATCGGAGCCGCAGCAAATCAACCTGACCATACTGGCCGACGGCAGTTACCAGCTGAACGGCAGCGCTCTGGCCAACCGCGACATCGGTACCCTGATGACGGCCCTGGAAGGGGTGGCTGGCGACGATCTGGAACAACCGGTGATTATCAGCGCCGACGGCGAAACCTCCCACCAAAGCGTGGTGCGCGCCATGGATGCGGCCGGCCGGCTTGGCCTAACCCGCATTCGTATTACCAGCCAGGAACCCCTGGGCGAGGAAGGCAGTGGTGCGCTTGAGTAGGGCGGTGCCCGGGTTGGTGGGGGTATCGGCTTGAAACACTGGTTATCACGGCAATTGCAGCGCTCCTGGTACGGCGAGTCGGGCTGGACGCGCAGCTTGTCGCCACTGGAAAAGCTGTACCGCAACGCGGCCGAACGCGAACGCGTGAAAGGCCAGCTTGAGGCGGCTTCGCGCTCGGTGAATGCGCCGGTGGTGGTAGTGGGTAATCTCACTGCCGGCGGTACCGGCAAAAGCCCGGTCGTGGCTGCTCTGGCGCATTACTTTCAACGGCTAGGGTATCGTCCCGGCATTCTCAGCCGCGGCTACGGTGCCAGCCTGCCCGACAAGCCCACCCTGGTAAGCAGCAGCTCCGACCCGCAGCAAGTAGGCGACGAACCCGTGATGTTGGCGCAGCAAACAGGCTGCGCCCTGGTGGTAGATCGCGACCGGGTAAGGGGCGCGCAATATCTGGTGAATTCCTGCCTGGCGAACCTGGTGATTTGCGACGACGGCTTGCAGCACTATCGCTTGCCGCGCGACATTGAAATTTTGGTGCTGGATGGCGATCGCGGCCTGGGCAACCAGCGCTTGTTGCCGGTTGGCCCACTGCGCGAACCGGTTGATCGCTGGCGGCGGGTCGATTTTTTGCTGTGCAATGGCGATGCCGATGGCCTGCCGGGCGATATTCGCCAACGATTGCATGCCAGTTTCCGGTTGCAGCCAACCGGTTGGCTGCCCCTGGCCGGCGGAGAAAGCCTGCCCCTTCAACCTGCGCCGGTGAGCGGTGAGGTCGTGGCGGTTAGCGGAATTGGTAACCCCGGCCGGTTTCATTCCACGTTGGCCCGCATGGGGCTGAAACCCACCCCGCGTGCCTTTGCCGATCACCATAGGTTTCAACACAAAGACCTGGCGCGCAACGGCGGTTTACCAGTTGTCATGACGGCCAAGGATGCGGTGAAATGTCGGCAGTTTTATACCGGGTCGTCTGCACTTGAGGATGAGTTGCCAGCGGCCTGGGCACTGCAGGTGGCCGCCGAGTTGCCACCAGAATTCTTGCAGCAGGTAGCAGCACGCGTGCAGCAAATCGAACAAAAAGGAGTGCCATCCAGGTGAGTTTTACCGTTGTGATACCGGCCCGTTATGCCTCAACCCGGTTGCCCGGCAAGCCCTTGTCGGACATTGGCGGAAAAACCATGGTGCAGCGGGTTGCTGCACAGGCGCAGCAGTCTGCCGCCAGTGCGGTGGTGGTTGCCACCGACGACGAGCGTATTCAGCAAAGCGTGGAAGCGGCTGGAGGGCAGTGCCTGATGACGCGGCAAGACCATCCGTCCGGTACCGACCGCCTGGCCGAAGTGGCCCAGCAGTTGCAGCTGAATGACGACGACATTGTGGTGAATGTGCAGGGTGACGAGCCCCTGATACCACCGGCGGTGATCGACCAGGTTGCCAGTAATCTTGCCGAGCACAGCGATTGTGCCGCCGCCACCCTGAGCTGCGACATTGATAGCTATGAAGAGTTTATGCAGCCCTCGGCGGTAAAGGTGGTGGCCGATGCGAAGGGCAGGGCGTTGTATTTTAGCCGCGCCCCCATTCCTTGGCCGCGTGACCTTGATCTGCAGCCAGGTACTTTGCCGGCAAGCTTTCGCCCGCAGCGCCACCTGGGCATTTACGCCTATCGCGTTAGCCTGCTGCACCAGTTTGTAAGCTGGCCCAAGGCGCCGCTGGAACAGCTGGAAAGCCTGGAACAGCTGCGAATTTTGCAGCAGGGGCTGGCCATTCACGTCGAGCCCGCCTGCCAGCCGGTGCCGGCCGGCATTGATACCCCCGAAGATCTCGAGCGCGTGCGACAGGCTGTTTCGGAGCAGGCCGGTTGAACTCTGACGCCCTTCAAAAAGTTCGGGTGCTGTTCGTGTGCCTGGGAAATATTTGCCGCTCACCCACCGCCGAGGGCGTGTTTCGCGAGAGGGTAAAGCAGGCTGGTCTTGATAGCCGCATCGAAATCGATTCGGCAGGCACGGGCGATTGGCATATCGGCCGGGCACCCGACAAGCGTGCGCAGAAGTTTGCTGCCCGCGCCGGTTATGACATCAGCGACCTGCGGGCGAGGCAGGTAAGCGGCCAGGATTTTTCACGGTTTGACTATGTGCTGGCCATGGACGGGCAGAATCTTGCCGACCTGCAGCAAATGCAGCCTGCCGGGTGGCAGGGCAGTCTGGCGCTGTTTCTGGGCTTTCATCCCGAGTTAGATGTTCGAGAGGTTCCCGACCCCTATACGGGTGACGAGCAGGCCTTTATCGAGGTAGTTGAGCTGATCGAGCGCGGGGCCGACGCGCTGCTTGAAGATATTCGCAAGAAGTTGGGCTGAGCTTGGACCTGCCCGTTCGCAAAAACTGCCCCATGGGGCGCCTGAATAGCCTGGCGGTAACGGCCACGGCAACGCAGTTGGTTGAGCTAACCAACCGCCAACAACTGCCGCAGTTGTTGTACTGGCTGGGCCAGCAAAAACAGCCGCCGCTGGTGATGGGCGAGGGCAGCAATTTAGTGCTGGCAAGCCAGCTGAACATGCCGGTGGTGCTTAACCGGCTGAAGGGCATAAAAGTGGTTGCCGAGCGCGGCGACCGGGTTCTACTGGAGGTGGCCGCCGGTGAGAACTGGCACGAGCTGGTAACCTGGTGTGTGAACCGAAGTTACCACGGCCTGGAAAACCTGGCGCTGATTCCCGGCACGGTGGGGGCCGCGCCGGTGCAGAACATTGGGGCGTACGGCGTGGAGCTTGAGCAGTTTGTGGAAGCAGTGGAATTTTTACCCTTTGCTGCTTCAGCGCACTGGATGACGACAGACGAATGCGGCTTTGCCTATCGAGACAGCCGCTTCAAGCACGATTTACGCGATAGCGGCATCATTCTGTCGGTGCGATTTTCACTTTCCAAAAGGCCCCGACCGCGGGTGGACTACCCGGCCTTGCGCCAGGCTCTGCAAGACCCAGACAGCGCCACGCCGCGACAGGTTTACGATGCGGTAGTGGCGGTGCGCCGCTCGAAACTGCCCGACCCGCAGCGGGTGCCCAATGTGGGCAGTTTTTTCCACAACCCGGTACTGAATAAGGGGCAGTTTGATGCGCTGACCCAGCGCTTTCCGGATGCGCCTGGTTGGCCGCTGGAAAACGGGCAGGTGAAAGTGCCTGCCGCCTGGCTGATTGAGCAGCAGGGCTGGAAGGGCAGAGAGGCGCATGGGGTGCAGGTGTCGGCCAATCATTCGCTTGTGCTGGTTAATCCGAACCGGCGTGGAGCAGCTGATGTGCTGGCCCTGGCGGGTGATATACAACAGTCGGTGCGTGAGGCCTTTGATATTGAACTGACGATCGAGCCGCGGGTGGTGGGTTGTTGAGCGTTGAAGGCGGGCGGTCAGCAGATGCCAGGCGGTCAGCATCTGACCCCTGTCGGGGTCAGACACTTTCCCTCGCCTTAGCATCTGACCCCTGCCGGGGTCAGACACTTCTGGAAGAGGCTGTTGTTGAACACTGGCACCACTGCAGCATGGGGCTGTCGTGGCGGTCTTCGAGCAGTTCCAGCTTACGGTTCGTGCGGCGCAGTTTGCGAATAAATTCGCCGGCGTTTTCGATGTCGTCCAGAGTATGGGCGTGGTGGGCGTCTGTTACCTGCTGACAGTCTTCGCAGAGAGCAACAACAAGTCGCATAACAATCCTCCTTGATTGGTTTTGATTCACTTCCTGGGGCCGATCCGTGGCTTGTGCAGACTATAGTCCGTGGATCAAAAGTCGACAACCGGCAATGCTCGCCGAATGTCCAGGTCCGACCCCTATATTGATTCATTTGCCGAGGTGCTTCGTCAACAGCGTGAGGCGCAGGGTTTCTCTCAGGAGAGTCTTGCTCTGGCGGTTGGCCTGGATCGAACCTTTATCTCCCTGCTGGAACGAGGGCGCCGCAAGCCGTCTTACGATACTCTGGTTCGAATCAGTAAGGCGCTGAATATGAAGCCGGAAGACTTTGTGGCCGAATGCGGCCGCGGTTACCTTACCGCTCACTCAAAAAAGCACTAGCACTCGGCGTCATACTTGCCTGGCGCTTTGTTGATCTGGGTCAGGGCAGCGGTCTGAATTTCGTTGCACTACCCTGATCAGCAATCATTCCTAAATGTAATTGACAATCGTTCTCATTTGGGGAATAGTTGAACTCTAATCAACAAACATAACTACCGCGCATGATCGTTTGCATCTGTAAAAACGTGAACACCAGCCAAATCCAGGAAGCTCTGGGCCGTGGCGTGGGCTCGTTGGAGCAGCTCGAGCGCGAAACTGGCCTTGGCAGCTGCTGTGGCAAGTGCCGTTTCACGGCGAACCGAATCATCAACGAGCAGGAGGCAGCGGTACAGCAGTATCAACCTGCGCGTTCCTCCGCTTAGCCGCTCCACCTTAACTATTCCACTGTTATTTGACGGCCGTGCGACTGCCGCCGGATAATCACGCCTGCAAAATGCAGTAAAACTGCACTCTATTTGGCATTCTTCCAGCGCAACCTCGGGAGTAATTTATGAAGGGCGACGCAACCATTATCGAGCATCTGAACCGTATTCTTGGCAACGAGCTTGTCGCCATTAACCAGTATTTCCTGCATTCGCGCATGTATCAGGACTGGGGCCTGGAAAAGCTGGGCAAGAAGGAGTACCAGGAATCTATTGAAGAGATGCAGCATGCCGACGAGTTGATTCAGCGTATTCTGTTTCTGGAAGGCTTACCTAATTTGCAAGAACTGGGTCGGTTACGCATTGGTGAGAACACCCCGGAAATGCTGCAGTGCGACCTTGAGCTTGAGCTGGTAGCCATCCCCGATTTGCGCGATGCCATTCAGTACGCCGAATCGATTCGCGACTATGTGAGCCGCGATTTGTTTCAGAAGATTCTCGACGACGAGGAAGAGCATGTCGACTGGCTGGAAACCCAGCTTGGCCTGATCGACAAGATGGGCCTGCAAAACTACCTGCAAGCGCAAACCATCGAGGAGTAGGGCAGCGGCCACCAGCATCTGACCCCTGCGGGGTCAGACACTTCCCCTTTCGAGTGTCTGACTCCCCGCGTAGCGGGGGTCAGATGCCGAAAATTTCTGCCTGCCACCAGCATCTGACCCCTGTGGGGTCAGACACTTCCCTTTTCGAGTGTCTGACTCCCCGCGTAAGCGGGGGTCAGATGCTAAAAATACCCGCCTTTCGCATCATGCTGCATAGAGAGATCAGCGGCAGGCCCACCAGCGCGGTGGGGTCGTTGCTTTGCACCGATTCGAACAGGTTGATACCCAGCCCTTCGCACTTGAAGCTGCCGGCGCAGTCGTAGGGCTGCTCTTTCAGCAGGTAGGCCTCAATTTCATGCGCCTCCAGCTGGCGAAACTTCACCCGGGTGTCAACCTGATCGCACTGCATCCATTGGGTAGCCGCATTAAGCAGGCATAGCGAGGTTTTGAATTCCAGGCATTGGCCGCTAAATTGTGTCAGCTGTTGCACCGCGGCCTGATGGGAACCGGGTTTGCCCAGGATCTCGCTGCCCAGGCAGGCCACCTGGTCGGATGCGATTACCCAGCTGTGGCTGTTTTGTTCGGCCACTTTTTGCGCTTTTTGCCGGGCCAGGCGAAGCACCAGGTCGTCAGGATTTTCCCCGGCCAGAGGCGATTCGTCGATGTCCGGCGATTGCTGCCCGAAATCGCACGCAATACGCCGCAGCAGTTCGGCGCGGTAAGGCGAGGAAGATGCCAGGATGAGTTTTTGCAAAGGTGGGTTGCTCCTGTGGCTTGCCGGGGCGAAAAAAGCGCCAAAAAATCGCAACTTAGCTTTGACACTAACCAGCCACACCCCTAGAATTGCGCGCCCTGACCTTTGCGCAGCCGTGGGAGGTGGAGATCGGTGCAAAAAGCTGAATCGCCCATACTCACGGAACGATGCCTGGACCCATGGAAGGCAGCTAACCAGCAGTTGCAAATGGCTCGGCGAATTATGCCAGATAGCCGCATGCCGCGTTGGCTTGAAGCGCTGCAGGAACCGGGCCCTATTGAAGTGGATTTATCCTTCGATTGGGGCGAGCAGAAGCGCATTCGGGTGCAGGGCAGCATTAGTGCCCAGGGCAAGCTGCAGTGTCAGCGCTGTCTGGGCGATATGCCACTCAGCCTCACGGTAGATGTGGATGCAGCGGTTGTTTTCAGTGAAGAGGCCGCCGCGCAACTGCCGGCAGAGCTCGACCCCTGGATGGGAGAAAGCGAGCAGCTTGACCTGCTGCAGCAGATTGAAGACGAATTGTTACTGGCGCTACCCATGATGCCGGTTCACGAACAGGAAAGTTGCCCCGGTGAAAGCCATTACAGCACGGGGGGCAATACACAGAAGTCTACCGGCAAGAAGGCATTTGCCCAGCTGGCAGACCTGGTGAAAAAAACGAACAACTGATTGGAGATAGCATGGCTGTTCAAAAGAACAAGAAAACCCGTTCACGTCGCGACATGCGTCGTTCACACGATGCCCTGAGCGGACCGACTCTGAGCGTGGATGAAGTTTCTGGCGAGAAGCACCTTCGCCACCACGTGACAGCGGACGGTTTTTATCGTGGCCGCAAGGTGATCGATAAAGACGTCGTTGAAGAAATCGACGAGTAAGGCCGTTTCTGATTTCCGGGGCGTGGCTTCGCGGCGCCCCTTCTAGTCCTTCCCGTGACCCGAATCGCGTTGGATCTGTGCGGCGGCGACCTTGGTTTCGCCCCGTCGCTGGCCGGCGCGCGCATGGCTCTCAAGCACGATCCCAATCTCGCTCTTGATCTCTATGGCACCGCCGAAGCCATTGGCGTGGCCGAGCAGCGCTCGAGCTTTACTGACGAGCAGCGCCAACGCGTACAACTGCACACTTGTGAATGCATGGTAGATATGACCGACAAGCCCATGCAGGTGCTGCGCAACAAGGCAGAGTCGTCCATGGCCAAGGCGATCGACAGCCTGCAAAACGACCAGTGTCAGGGCATGGTGAGCTCGGGGAATACTTCGGCTCTGGTCACTTTGGGTTTGCAGAAGTTGAACACCCTCGCCGGGGTTGAACGGCCCGCCATCTGCACCTCGCTGCCCGCGCGTCAGGGCCGCACCTGGTTGCTGGATATGGGGGCCAATCTCGAGCCAACTCTGGAGCAAATGCTGGTGAACGCGCGCATGGGCGTGGCCCAGTGCCGCCTGGTGGAAGATATTCAGCACCCGCGTGTGGGCGTTATGAACGTGGGCACTGAAGGCGGTAAGGGTACGCGACTGGAATGGAAGCTGGCCGAGTTGCTGCAAAACGAAGCCGGAATCGAATTCAGCGGCTTTGCCGAAGGCGCCGACCTGTTTTCGGGCAACTTCGACCTGATTGTTTGCGACGGCTTCACCGGCAACGTGGCGCTGAAAACGGCCGAGGGCATGTCGCGCTACCTGAAGAACGAACTGACCGAGGTGTTGCATCGCCACTGGTCGGCGCGCTTTTTTCTGGTGCTTACCCGTCGCACGCTGCGCCGGTTCCGCGAACATATGGACCCGGCAAACTACAACGGCGCTGCGCTGCTTGGACTGGGTGGCCTGGTGGTTAAGAGCCATGGTTCCAGCAATGCCAACGGCGTGCGTCATGCCATTGACTATGCAGCAAAACTAGCAAGGTTGGGATGCGTGGACTATCTTGACAGCAGCCTCGAACGGCCGTCGCACGAAAGCGTAGCAACCAGCTAACCCGGAACTACTCCAGTTCTAATCTAGCTGACGAAGAAGAACACATTCAAAATAAGCATTAAAAAAGGTGTTGGTATGACTGAATCGAATCTGGCCTTCGTTTTTCCCGGCCAGGGCTCACAAAAGCCCGGCATGTTGGCCGAGATGGCCGCGGCCAGTGGCCTGGTGGAATCCACCTTCGCTGAAGCCTCGGAAGTATTGGGTTACGACCTGTGGAGCACGTGCCAGCAGGGCAGTGCGGAAGAGTTGGCACAAACCGAGGTAACCCAGCCGCTGTTGCTCACCGCGTCCACCGCGCTATGGCGTTGCTGGCAGGACAGCAAGGGCCCGCAGCCGGCTCTGTTGGCCGGCCACAGCCTGGGTGAATGGTCGGCGCTGGTTGCTGCCGGTGTAATTAGCCTGGCAGATGGCGTGCGTCTGGTTCAGTTACGCGGCCAGTACATGCAAAGCGCAGTGCCCGCCGGTCAGGGAGCCATGGCCGCTATTGTGGGGCTGGAAGACGACCTTATCGAGAAAGCCTGCGAAGAAGTGGCCGGCAATGATGTGGTGCTGCCGGTTAATTTCAATTCGCCCGGTCAGGTGGTAATTGCCGGTCATGCATCGGCGGTAGACCGTGCCGCAGCAAAGTGCAGCCAGCTGGGCGCCCGGCGCGCCATGCAGTTGCCGGTTAGCGCGCCCTTTCACACGCCGCTGATGCAACCGGCGGCCGATCGGTTGGCCTCGGATATCGAAGCCACCTCTTTCAGCGCACCGCAAATTCCGGTACTGCATAATGTCACGGTGGCGGCAGAAAACGATGCGGAAGAAATCAAACGGCTGATGGTCCGGCAAATCACCTCGCCGGTTCCCTGGACACAGACTCTATCCAAAATGTTGGATGCGGGTATTCTGAGCTCGGTAGAGTGCGGCCCCGGCAAGGTACTGGCCGGCCTGAACAAACGAATTGCGAAAGAGCTAACCACCCTTTCGATTGAAACGCCCGAGGCCCTTCAAAGCAGCCTGGGCACCCTGCAAGGAGCCTGACATGAGTATTCCGGAAAATAGCGTAGCCCTGGTAACTGGTGCCAGTCGCGGCATTGGTGCAGCCATCGCCGATACCCTGGCCAACGCCGGCATCAGGGTAGTGGGTACGGCCACCTCCGAGGGCGGCGCTGCGGCCATTGGCGAACGCCTTGCCAGCTGTGCCACTGCGGGTGAGGGTATGTGCCTGAACGTGACCGACGGCGAAGCCATCACGGCGGCCATCAAGGACATTGGCGCGCGCCTGGGCGCACCCACTATCCTGGTAAACAACGCAGGTATTACTGCCGACAACCTGATGCTGCGTATGTCTGATGACGAGTGGGAGAGCGTGATTCAAACCAATTTGAATTCGGTTTTCCGGCTCAGCAAGGCTTGCCTGCGCGGCATGACCAAGGCGCGCTGGGGTCGTATTGTAAATATCAGCTCGGTGGTGGGCAGCATGGGTAACCCCGGTCAGTGCAACTACGCCGCCAGTAAAGCGGGTGTGGCGGGCTTTTCGCGGTCGCTGGCGAAGGAGGTTGGTGCTCGCGGCATTACTGTGAACACCATCGCGCCGGGTTTTATCGACACGGATATGACGCGAAAATTGACCGAAGATCAAAAAAATCACATGTTGGCCAACGTTCCTTTGGCTCGATTTGGCGAGCCGCAGGAGATAGCTGATCTGGTAGCTTTTCTTGTAAGTTCAGGCGGTTACATCACTGGCGAGACAATTCACGTTAATGGCGGCATGTACATGGGCTAAAAAGCCTTTTTGCATGTAAGTCGCAAATATGTAAAATGGCGCGAGCCCGCATCCGTGCGAACAATTCAGGCTGTCGATAAACCCTGATCGGTAGCGTCACCATAGTTAATGGGGAGAGATATAAAAAATGAGCTCTATCGAAGAACGCGTTAAAAAAATCGTTGCTGAACAACTTGGCGTTAACGAGTCAGAAGTGAACAACGAAGCTTCTTTCGTGGAAGACCTGGGTGCGGATTCATTGGACACCGTTGAACTGGTTATGGCCCTGGAAGAAGAATTCGAAACCGAGATTCCGGACGAAGAAGCCGAGAAGATCACTACGGTTCAACTGGCCATCGATTACATCAACAACAATCTTTCCTGATTGTTGCCCGTGATCCGAAAGCCGGCTGGCGAAATCCAGCCGGCTTTTTTGTGCCCGATTGATGCCGCAAACACACGCCATGAATGACCTGTACCTTCTCGACGGGGCGCCCTGGCAGCCCCCGGGCGGTTTGCATCGGGCGCTGGCCTATGGCGACGGCCTGTTTGAAACCATGCGGCTGGAGGCCGGCCAGATCGCCTTGCTGGAACTGCACCTGGCGCGTCTGACTGATTCGGCTCAACGCCTGGCAATCCAGCTGAATGAGCAGGTATTGCGCAAGGAAATTCTGCAGCTGTCGCAACAGCTGCAAAGCGGCATGATTAAAATTCTGCTGCTTCGCTCGGGTGAGCGCCGCGGTTATGCGCCCGAGCCCGATGCCGGCAGCCATCGATTGCTGCAGGCAAGCGCCAGTTTGCCGGTCTGGGGTGGCAGTTGCAGCGCTATGCTTTGCACCACCCCGTTGGGCAGCAGCCCGGCATTGGGCGGTATGAAGCACCTCAACCGCCTTGAGCAGGTTGTGGCCGCTGCCGAGCTGCAGCCAGCTGGATGCGATACCGGCATCATGTGCCTGAATGGTGACCCTATGTGTGGTATCGATGCCAACCTGGTGCTGGAGTTGAACGGAAAGTTACTGACGCCTTTCATTCGTCACGCAGGTGTTGCCGGCGTGTTCCGGCGCTATATGATGGAGCAGCTATGCCCCGCCGCGGGCGTGTCTCTGCAGGAGCAACCGATGACCAGACAAATGCTATTCGAGGCAGACGCCCTTTACCTGACTAATGCGGTGCGTGGCCCGCGCCAGGTTGTTCGCCTGCAGGCCGAGGGGCAATGGCTGGAATACGGCGCCGGCGATCAAATGTCGCAGCTGATTGACAGGATGCGCCCGCAACTTGGCGTGGAGGGTTAGGCAGGTGGCCTGGCGCTTTATTCGCTATTTTTTCATCTTCCTTCTGCTGTTTGGCAGTTTGGCCACCGCGGGTGCTGCCTGGTTTTACTACAACTGGCTGAACACGCCGCTGCAACTGGACGAGCGCGCCTTCATTCTGAATATTCCGGCCAATTCCAATTTGATTCAGGTGTCTTCCGAACTGGGCCTGAGCGGTTACCTGCGATATCCGCGCCTGCTGGTGCTGCACGCACGCCTGACAGACAGCGAGCACATTCAGGCCGGCGAGTATTCTTTGCAGCAGGGCGACACGCCCGCCGAGTTGCTGCAACTACTGACCAGCGGCGAGGTGGTGCAGCACCGGGTTAGCCTGATTGAGGGCTGGACCAGCGCCGAGATGCTGCAGCAGCTGCAGGGCGACCCCCGTTTACAGAACGACCTGCAAAACGCCACTGCAGACCAGCTGCCTCAGCTTCTGAACCTGGATGTCGAGCATCACGAGGGTTGGTTTTACCCAGATACCTACCAGTTTGTGCGCGGTGAACGCTTGTCCAGTTTGTTACGCCGTGCCCATCAGCGCATGCAGGACGTGCTGGCCGAGGAGTGGCTGGCGCGCGGCTTTGGCGTGCCGTACGAAAGCCCCTATGAAGCGCTGATAATGGCTTCTATTGTGGAGAAAGAAACCGGCGTACCTTACGAACGCGGTGCCATTGCCGGGGTGTTTGTGCGGCGCCTGCAGCAGGGTATGCGGCTGCAAACCGACCCAACCGTGATTTACGGGCTGGGCGATCGCTACGATGGCAACATTACGCGCGCGCATTTGCGCGAAGCAACGCCCTGGAATACCTATGTGATTCGTGGTTTGCCACCCACGCCTATCGCCAACCCGGGTCGCGCAGCCATCCACGCCGCGCTGAACCCTGAACCGGGCAGTGCGCTTTTCTTTGTGGCGCGCGGTGACGGTAGCCACGTGTTTTCGGATACGCTTGAGCAACACGAGGCCGCCGTGCGACAGTTCCAGATTGAACAGCGGGCGGAAGACTACCAGTCTGCCCCGCAACTCTGAGGATATTTCATGCGCGGACGCTTTATCACGGTGGAGGGTGTCGAGGGAGCCGGCAAATCGACCAATATCCAGTTTCTGGTTGATAACCTGAAGCAGCGCGGCATCGATGTGGTGCAAACGCGCGAGCCCGGCGGAACGCCGTGCGCCGAAGCAATTCGTGAAGTGCTGCTGACCCCGCGCGACGAGGAAGTAGACCCGACTGCCGAGCTGCTGTTGATGTTTGCAGCGCGCTCGCAGCACCTGAAAACCCTGATACTGCCGGCGCTTGAGCGCGGCCAATGGGTGGTGTGCGACCGCTTTACCGATGCCACTTACGCCTATCAGGGCGGCGGGCGCCAATTGGGGTTTGAACAGGTGGCCATTCTTGAGGGGCTGGTGCAGGGCGAACTGCGTCCCGATTGCACCCTGGTGCTCGACCTGCCGGTGGAGCAGGGCATGGCCAGGGTGGGCAAACGCGGCAGCAAGGATCGCTTCGAACGCGAAGAGCTGGAATTTTTTGAGCGCGTGCGCGCTGCCTACCATGCATTGATTGCGGTTGATCCGGCCCGCTACCGGTTGGTGGATGCATCCGGCAACCTTCAGCAGGTGCAGGAGCAGCTGACAGCCGTGCTGGATGAGCTATGCTGAGAGCAAGTGACTGAAGTGTCTGACCCCATAGGGGTCAGATGCTGGTGGCCGCACAACCCGCTTCCATTGGAAGTGTCTGACCCCATAGGGGTCAGATGCTGGTGGCCGTGCAACCCGCTTCCATTGGAAGTGTCTGACCCCATAGGGGTCAGATGCTGGTAGCCGTGCAACCCGCTCAGCATCAGACCCCTGCTGCGCAGGGAGTCAGACACTTCGCTGTAAGGGGAGTCAGACACTTCGCTGTAAGGGGAGTCAGACACTTCGCTATACCGGGTGTTAGACACTTCGCTGAGAGATAGCTTAAGAGGTTTTGTATGAAAGACATGCCCTGGCTGCAACCCAGTATCGACCGCCTGAACCGCCTTTTGCAGGGCGGCAGGTTGCCCCACGCCATGCTGCTGAATGCGCGGCTTGGCAACGGTGCCGAGCTGTTGGGTATGGAAATGGCCGCCTCGCTACTGTGCGAATCTCCGCAAATGGGGTACGCCTGTTCCCACTGTAAAGGCTGCCAGCTCTTCAAGGCTGGCTCCCACCCCGATTTTGTGCGCCTGGATCCCGAAGGCGCCGCACGCTCCATCCGGATTGATGCAGTGCGGGAAATGGTGCAGCGCTTTGCCACAACGCCGCAAATTAGCCAGCGCAAGGTGGCTTTAATGGTGCGAGCCGACACCCTCAACCACAACGCAGCCAATGCCTTGCTGAAAACGCTGGAAGAGCCGCCGGGCAATTCGGTGCTGTTGTTGCAAAATGAGGGACAACGCCCGCTGTTGCCAACGGTTCGCAGCCGCTGCCAGCCCCTGCCAGTCAACCCGCCTACCCGCGAGCAAGTGATGGAGTGGTTGAAGGCACAGGGCTTTGAGCTGAGCGGTGAAGAAACCTGGCTGCACATGCTGCGTCACGAACCCCTTCGCATAGCCGCTTTTCTGCGCGAAAACCAGATGGACGACTGGCAGCGGTTTCAGGCTGTGATGCAGGGGGTCGGCAGTGGCCAGCTGAACCCGGTGGTTGCAGTAAAGTCGCTGGAAAAGTCGGCCATCGAGCTGGATGACCAGCTGAACTGGATTGAAGCGGCCATTCACCACAGCAATAGCGAACGTGCCATTGCCGGCGGGGTGTTGTCGCAGCGCTTGCCCGAATTGCAGCACCAGCTGCAGCAAATCCGCCGTGAACTGACGCCCGGTATCAGCACCAATCGGGTGTTGCTGCAGGAGCATCTGTTCACCCTTTGGCACCAGTTTCACCGATTGCAGGCCAACTGATTTGTCTGTGCCGGCAAAGTCGCTACAATCGTAGGCTGATTCTCCAGCCGGAATAGCTGCATGGACATGGGATTTGCTGGCAAGGGTGGCATTCTTCAGCTGTCACTCACCGACCGCACGGCGCTGTACAACGCCTACATGCCCTATGTGGAAGGCGGCGGGCTGTTCATCGAGACCAGCAAGAAGGTCAATATCGGTAACGAGGTGTTTGTGCTGATGAGCTTTATGGAGCAGCCCGAACCCGTTCCGATTGCGGCCAAGGTCGTCTGGGTTACGCCGAAGGGGTCAACTTCCTTCCGCCCCGGCATCGGTATTCAGCTTGCCGAAGACAACCGGGAAGTCATGAATATGATTGAAACCCAGTTGGCGGAAATGCTGAACTCGCAGAATCCTACCTTTACCCTGTAACTCGTGTATATCGACTCCCACTGCCATCTGGATCACCTGGATCTGGAACCCTATGGCGGTTCTCTCGATGCGGCGCTGGACAGCGCGCGACAGGCCGGCGTGTCCGGTTTTTTGCTGATTGGTATCGACAGTCACCGGTTTGACGAATTGCTGGCTATCGAGTCGGCCTATCCCGACGTGTGGCTGAGCATCGGCAAGCATCCCCTGGACGAAAAACTGGAACAGCCAGCGCCTCAGTTGGCAAAGCAGGCGGCGCACCCGTCTGTGGTGGCGGTGGGTGAAACCGGGCTCGACTATCACTACGCGCCCGATCAGCGCCAGGAGCAACTGGATAGCTTCCGAGAACACCTGAATATCGCCGCCCAGGTGAACAAGCCGGTTATTGTGCACAGCCGGGCCGCCAAACAGGACACGCTGGATTTAATCGGCGAATATCAAACCCGCGTGCGCGGGGTGCTGCATTGTTTTACCGAAGATCTGGACATGGCCATGCAGGCCGTCGAGTTGGGCTACTACATATCTCTCAGCGGCATTGTTACCTTCCGCAATGCCGATGCACTGCGCGAAGTGGCCGCCGCGGTGCCAGCCGACCGCCTGTTGATTGAAACCGATTCGCCCTGGTTGGCGCCGGTTCCGCATCGCGGCCGCAAAAACGAACCCAAATACCTGCCCGACGTGGCGCGGGTTGTCGCAGAGCAGCGCGAGATGTCGCCCCGGCAACTGGCCGACCTGACCCGCGCGAACTTTTTTGACCTATTTGCCCTTGCAGGGGCCGGAGAATCAAACCCATGAGCCAACCCCAGGTGAGCCAGATTCAAACTATGCTGGCGCTGCAAAATAGTATGAACAGCAAGGTGAACCCGGACTGGCGCAATCAGCATTTCGAGTGGTACCGGGCGATCTGGATCGAATGCGCAGAACTGCTCGACCACTACGGCTGGAAATGGTGGAAACACCAGGAAACCGAGACCGATCAGGTGATTCTGGAACTTATCGATATCTGGCATTTTGGCCTGTCCAACCTGATAGAGCGGGATGTGAGCGCCGACGAGATTTGCCGTGAACTGACAACGGGCCTGGACGACAAGTTAACTCTCGAATTTCCCTTGCTGCTGGAAGCCTTTACCGAAGAAGTATTGCGCAGTCGCAGCTTCGATACACGTCGTTTTGGCGGGCTGATGCAACTTATTGAGCTTGATTTTGAGCAGCTTTTCAGCAGCTATGTGGGCAAGAATGTGCTGAACATGTTTCGCCAGGACAAGGGCTACAAGGATGGCACTTACCACAAGTCCTGGGATGGTCATGACGACAACGAGTGGCTGGTGATCGAGATGCAAAAACTCGACAGTGGCCGCGAAGACTTCGCCGAAGCGCTTTATGCGGCTTTGAAGTCTACCTATCCGGTAGGAAGCAGCCCTTGCTAGGCAACCGTTTGCTACTGGTCGGTCTGGCTGGCCTGTTCTTGCTGCTGCAGCTGCGGTTGTGGTTTGGCGACGGCAGCCTTGAAGACCGTGCCATGCTGCAGCGTGCGCTGGACGAACAAGAGGCGCAGAATGCCAGGCTGGAAACCCGCAACCAGGTGGTGGAAAGGGAAATCCAGGCGTTCGAGGACAATCCGCAGGAGGCCGTGGAAGCCCGTGCCAGAGAAGAGCTGGGTTTGATCAAGGAGGGTGAAACCTTCTACCTGGTGACCGAAGAAGAAGAGGAGGAGTAGCGCCCGTCGCTGCTGAAACATCCCATGGCTGCAATTCATCTGTTGGTGCCGGCTGCCGGAGTGGGCCGCCGTTTTGGTGGCGACCGCCCAAAGCAATATCAGCCCTTTATCGATACCAGCCTGATCGACCACAGCCTGGCGCAGTTGCTGCAACTTGAACATGCCGGGCCGCTTTGGCTGGGGCTGGCAGCAGATGACCCCTGGTGGCCCGACTCTATCTGGAGCAGCAGCCAGAGGGTGCATACCTTTCCCGGGGGTGAAACCCGCTTGCACACGGTAGCTGCCGGCTTGCAGCAAATCGAGGGCGAAGACACTGACTGGGTGCTGATTCACGATGCGGTGCGACCCTGTATTACCCCCGCCAGCCTGGCCGGCTTGTTGCAAGCCATTCAGGGTGCGCAGCAGGAAAACCTGGCCGGTATTGCGCCGGGTGAGCCGGTTGATCAGGCAGTTAAACGCCTGGACGACAGCGGCCTGGTGGTGGAGGTGCTGAATCGTAACGGTATCTGGCAAACTCAAACTCCCCAGGCATTCCGACTGGATGCCGTGAGGCGGTCGGTGCATTATTGCCTGCAGCATGAACTGCAGGTAGACGACGAGATGGCAGCATTGCACCTGCAGGGGTATGCCACTCGCCTGGTGCCGGGGTCGCGCTTCAATATCAAGGTAACGCGCGACCGCGACATGCGGCTGGCGCGGCAGTTTTGGCAATTGATGCAGGAGATCGATTGATGGCTTCAGGCGGAGCTTCCATAAGAATAGGGCAGGGCTTTGATGTGCACGCCTTTGGCCGGGGCGACCACGTCACCATAGGCGGAGTGCGCATTGCATACAGCCGCGGCCTGAAAGCTCATTCCGATGGCGACGTGCTGTTGCATGCTACCTGCGATGCGCTGCTGGGAGCCCTGGCCCTGGGCGATATCGGCCGGCATTTTCCGGATAGCGATCCGCAGTGGAAGGGCGCCGACAGTCGTGCGCTGCTGCGAGCTGTGTACCGCCTGGTAACCGACCTGGGTTGGCAGCTGGGCAACCTGGACTGCACCCTGATTGCCCAGGCACCGCGTTTTGCCCCCCATATTATCGACATGCGCGAAAACCTGGCGGCCGATCTGCAAGTGGCATTGGAGCAGGTCAGCGTGAAAGCGACCACCACCGAAAAACTCGGCTTTACGGGCCGAGGCGAGGGTATAGCCGCTCAGGCTGCACTGGTGCTGGAACGGCAGGCTTGACCGCACAGCCCTGGGCGGCTCCCTTTGTACGGCTTTTTGCGCAACAGTCCGAAGGCGTAGAACCCCATGCCCGGCTGAAAACCGAGCCGGAAGACTTCCAGGTAACCGAGCAGCGCATTGAGGAGTTCAGCGGCAGCGGCGAGCACCTGTGCCTGTACATCGAAAAACGGGGGCAGAATACGCGCTGGGTTGCCGACCAGTTGGCTGCGCAGCTTGGCCTGCAAGAAAAGGCGGTGGGTTATGCCGGCCTGAAAGATCGCCACGCCGTCACGCGCCAGTGGTTTAGCCTGCCATTGGCCGACGAAAACCTTTTGAAAAATGTGCAAATCGAGGGTGTTCGCCTGCTTGATAGCCAGCGCCACAGCCGCAAATTGCGTCCCGGTGATCTGAGCGGCAACCAGTTTGCTCTGCGGCTGCGAAATTTAGAGGGTGATCGCGAGCAGCTTCAGCATAGGCTGCAGCGGGTGGTCGAGCAGGGGTTTCCCAATTTCTTCGGTGCCCAGCGCTTTGGTCGCAAGGGCGACAATGTTGAGCAGGCGCTCGATTTGAACCGGCGCAGGCGCCTGCTGCGCCACCGCAACAAGGGCATCTATCTCAGCGCCGCGCGCAGCTGGATGTTCAACCGGTTTCTGGCCGATCGCATCGAGTGCGGAGATTGGCCTCAGCTATGTGCTGCAAAGGACATCACCGGGCCGCTGTGGGGCAGGGGGCGCCCTCCTGAAGATGCCACCTTTGCCGCGCAGGAAGCCGAGCTGCCGGGGCGTTTCCCCGAATTGGCCAACCTGCTGGAACACAGCGGGCTGGGTCAGGACCGGCGCACCCTTCGGCTGCAGCCGCAGCTGCAATGGCGCGTTGAGGGCAATGATTTACATCTAAGCTTTTGCTTGCCGCCGGGCAGCTACGCCACCGCCTTGATCGACCAGCTGCTGATTGCGCGTACAGCCGATGAACCGCAGGGCGATGAAAATGCCGGCTGATGGCTGGTTTTGGCCGTGCTTTTGCCGCATGAGCCGTGGCATTAGTGTGCTAATATCCGGCCTTAAATGACCCAATCTGAATCTCCGGCCTGCTAGCGAAACCGACCGGAATCTGGAGCCCCGACAACCCGCATGAACAGCATTAACCAACGTGGCATTGGCATGACGTCACAGCGCACACGTGAGCGCCTGATCAATCGCCTGAAGGAGCAGGGCATCAAGAGCGAAACTGTTCTGCAGGCCATTCGCAATACGCCGCGCCACCTGTTCATCGACGAAGCACTATCCCACCGCGCCTACGAAGACACCGCCCTGCCCATTGGGTTTGCCCAAACTATTTCTCAGCCCTACATTGTGGCGCGCATGACGGAATTGGCTTTAAGTTTGGGCAAGCCCAACCGTTTGCTGGAGATTGGCACCGGCTGTGGTTATCAAACCGCGGTGCTGGCCCAGCTTGTCGATCGTGTATTCAGCGTTGAACGTATCGAACCTTTGCTGGACAGGGCGATTGATAACCTGGCCAATATCGGCCTGAGCAATGTGATTTGCCGGCTGGCCGACGGCACCATGGGCTGGGAAGACCGCGCCCCCTTTGATGTAATTCTCAGTGCGGCTGCGCCTCAGGTTGTGCCGCCAGAGCTGCTTGAACAGCTGGCTCCCGGCGGTATGCTGATTATTCCGGTAGGCCCCGAAGGCGAGCAAATGCTGACCGTGGTGCACCACGAAGCCGAAAGTGGAGAAATGAAAACCTATCCTATCGAGCCGGTGCGCTTTGTACCGCTGCTGGCCGGGATTACCCAGGTATGAAGCCTCTGCAGATGCTGGCGATATTCCTGCGTGGCGGTGCCATGGGTGCCGCAGACCTGGTGCCGGGAGTTTCCGGCGGAACCATTGCCCTGATAACGGGTATTTACGAGCGCCTGATCGAGGCCATTGCCAGTATTGACCTAGAGGCCGTGAAGAAAGCACTGCGCGGCGATATTGTGGGGGCCTGGAAACACATCGACGGCACCTTTCTGTTGCTGCTGGCCACCGGCATCCTGTGCAGTATTTTTTCTCTCGCCAGCCTGATCGAGTACCTGGTTCAGCACCAGCCGGTAATGGTGTGGTCTTTTTTCAGTGGCCTGTTGCTGGCCTCGCTGATTCTTCTTCTGAAAATGGTGCTGCCGCGCAGCCCGGGCTGCTTTGCTTTTGTACTGTCGGGCTGTGCGCTGGCAGTGCTGTTCGCATTGCTGCGCTCGGCCGCATTGCCGGCGGAAGGTCTGTTTATTGTGTTGGGTGGTTTTATTGCCATCAGCGCCATGATGCTACCGGGAATTTCCGGGTCCTTTTTGCTGTTGGTATTGGGCCTATATGAACCCACTCTGGCTGCAGTAACCGGCTTAGACCTGCTGTATCTGTTGCTGTTTGCGCTGGGCGCCGGCATGGGGTTTATCTTTTTTAGCCGGCTTATCTGCTATTTGCTGCACCATTTTCACAACCGTACTCTGCTTTTTTTGAGCGGCCTGTTGGCAGGTTCGCTTTATACCACCTGGCCCTGGAAACAGGAGATGGACGGGATGTCGGTGAATATCAGCCCGGCGGCCCATGCCGAGCCACAGCTGCTGTTGGCAGCCGGTTGTTTTTTGCTGGGCCTGGGGCTGGTGTTGGGGCTGCATTACGCGGGTGAACGAATTCGCAAGCCGGGAGACAATGCGGGCTAGCCGCATACCCGGCCGGCGTGCGGCGCTGCTGGTGCTGGCAACCCTGCTGTGCGCCTGTGCCGGTAGTGGCGGAGTGGCCCCCATCGACGACCGCCCGGCACCTCCTTCACAGGAACTGCGTCTGCACATGGTGTCTGGCGGCGATACGCTGTACAGCATCGCCTTTCGTTACGAAAAAGATTTCCGCGAACTGGCTCGGCTAAACAACCTGGTGAACTATCAAATCTATCCCGGGCAGCGTCTCTACCTCACAGAAGACGCGGCGCGCCGCGCCGGGGTTAGTGTGGGGCCGGCCCCTATCCAGCAGGCAACACCCACCTCTACCGCGAACAACACGCCGTCCACGGCTGCAGCTCCTTCCAGCCCGCCGCAGCGACCGGTGGCCAGTTCGCAAACTCCCGTGGGCACCTCGCCTTCGGTGGTTAGCGCACCCTCGGCCACCATGCCGCCCATGGCCGGTGACAGTTGGGTGTGGCCGCACAGTGGTGCCATTGCTATAGCTTTTGGCCGAGGTTCGCCCGCTTCCAGGGGTATACAGGTGGTTGCCGAGCAGGGCCAGGCGGTGGCGGCAGCCGGCGATGGCCTGGTGGTATACGCCGGCGCCGGCTTGCGCGGCTATGGCAACCTGGTGATTATCAAACACGATGAAGTGCATCTGAGTGCCTATGGCCACAATCAGGAACTTCGCGTGGCAGAGGGCGACCGGGTGCATGCTGGCCAGGAAATTGCCAGCGTGGGGACTGACCCGCAGGGAAATCACCGCCTCTATTTTGAAATACGCCGCGACGGCACACCGGTTGACCCGATTCGCTACCTTCCGCGGCGCTGAGCGAGTGCGTGGCGCGAAATGGAAGTGTCTGATATCCCCCGAAATTGAAGTGTCTGACCCCGCGAGGGGTCAGATGCTGGTTGCCCCGAAATGGAGGTGTCTGACCCCGTCAGGGGTCAGATGCTGGTCGCTGTATAACCTGCTCAGCATCAGACCCCTGCTTCGCAGGGAGTCTGACACTTCGCTTTTGCGTCTGACACTTCGCTTTGTGACATCCCCGGAATGGAAGTGTCTGACCCCGTCAGGGGTCAGATGCTGGTCGCCACGAGATGAAAGTGTCTGACCCCGCGAGGGGTCAGATGCTGGTGGCCACATAACCCGCTCAGCATCAGACCCCTGCTGCGCAGGGAGTCTGACACTTCGCTTTTGCGTCTGACACTTCGCTTTTGCGTCTGACACTTCGCTTTTGTGTATTACGTTGGCCCCGCATTCATTTGCGATTCGCGGGCACAAATCCCATAATGCGCCCCCTCCATGGTGACCTCATCGGCCCTTCGCAATGACCACCTGTAAACCCCGCCAGGCCCGGAAGGGAGCAACGGTAGCAGAATGGACATGTGCCGGAGATCCGTCGGTGGGGTTGCCACCCTTTTCCGCTTTTCGATATCGCCGCAATAGGTCCGTTCGTGTCGCACACAGGCCGCTCGCTTTCGTTATAATCCGCCGACGCATCCAACATCCGGCATAGCATGAGTTACCAGGTACTGGCGAGAAAATGGCGTCCGCAGCAGTTCGAGGACGTAGTAGGGCAGGAACATGTGATTACCGGCCTGGTAAATGCGCTGGACCGCGATCAACTTCACCATGCCTACCTGTTCACAGGAACCCGCGGGGTTGGAAAAACCACTCTGGCGCGAATTTTTGCGCGTTGCCTGAACTGCGAAACCGGGGTGACCAGCAAGCCCTGCGGCACCTGCAGCGCCTGCCAGGAAATAAGCGGCGGCAACTTTGTTGACCTGATCGAGGTAGATGCCGCCTCGCGCACCAAGGTTGAAGACACCCGTGATCTGCTCGACAACGTGATGTATGCACCCACCCGGGGTCGGTACAAGGTGTACCTGATCGATGAGGTGCACATGCTGTCCAATCACAGCTTCAATGCCCTGTTGAAAACTCTGGAAGAGCCGCCCGAGCACGTTAAGTTTCTGCTCGCCACCACCGACCCGCAGAAACTGCCGGTTACCGTGCTGTCGCGCTGCCTGCAGTTCAACCTGAAACACATGTCGGCCAGCCAGGTATCCGATTACCTCAAGCAGGTGTTACAGCAGGAAGACATATCCTGTGATAGCGGCAGTCTCGAGCTGTTGGGGCACGCCGCGGCCGGCAGCATGCGCGATGCGCTTAGCCTCACCGACCAGGCGATTGCTCACGGCAATGGCAGCCTGCGCGAAGAACAGGTTGCCAATATGCTGGGCACCGTTGACCGCACCCATCTGGCCGACCTGTTGGATGCGCTGGTGAACAACGACGGCAAGCGGTTGTTGGAAACCTGCCGTACCATTGCCAGCCACGCGGTGGACTACCAGGCCCTGTTGGGGCAAATGCTGGCCCTGGTGCATGACATTGCGGTTCGCCAGGTGGTACCGGAAGCGGCCCAAACCCAGGCCATGGGTGAACGCTTGCAGGGCTGGGCCGAACAGTTGAGTGCCGAGCAGGTGCAGTTGATTTACCAGATGCTGTTGATGGGCCGCAAAGACCTGGCCTTTGCAGCCGATGCCGACATCGGCTTTGAAATGCTGATTTTGCGCCTGCTTGCCTTTGCGCCCGGCGCATCGCCAGCGGGGGAGGGCGGCGCAAAAAAGTCCTGACCCCGGCAGCCCCCGCGGAGGAAGCCGGGCCGCCCGAAACAGAGGTACAGGCACCGCAGCCATTTGACGATGCGGTTGCCAGCCCGGCTGAACAAGCTGCTCCCCGACCAGCCGCCGATACCGCCCCGGTGCAACCCTCCCAGCCCGAGACGGATCAAGTGGCTAGCGCCGAACCGTCCGAACCGGCTGAAATGGCACAGGCCGAACCGGCCGAGCCTCCGATTGCGACTGAGATCGAACCGCCGCAGCAACAAGTAGCGGATACATCTGAGCCATTCACCAGCCCCGCTGTAAAGAGCGAGAGCGAGCCGGGACTATTGCCCGAAAGCGCAGACCAGTGGATCGAGCTTCATGCCCGTTTGCCGCTGTCGGGAATGCTAAAATCCATTTGCGGCCAACTGGCCTTTCGCAGCAAGCAGGGCGATAGCCTGATATTTGACATCGACCCGGCCGCCAGCGGTGTGTTGTCGGAGAAATACCAGGAAAAATTTCAGCAGGTGCTGGCTTCGCACCTGGGGTTGCAGTGCAGTGTTCGCATTGAAACCGGCGAGCAGCAAAGTGAATCGCCGGCCTCGCGGGCGGCCCGCGAACGGCGCGAGGCACTGCAGGCCGCCGAGCAGGAAATACTGCAAAGCCCGCTGGCGCAGGTGTTACAAAGTGAGTTTTCGGCCCGCCTGGTTCCCGGATCGGTTGAATTGATAAGCACAACAGAAGGACAGGAAGAATGAAAGACATGCGCATGCTGATGCAGCAAGCACAGAAAATGCAGGAAAAAATGAAACAGGCGCAGGATGAAATCCAGAACCTCGAGGTAACCGGAACATCCGGCGCCGGCATGGTGGAGGTGGTGATGAACGGGCGCCACGATGTGCGTCGTATCAAGATCGACCCCTCCCTGCAGCAGGACGATATTGAAATGCTGGAAGACCTGGTAGCTGCGGCGGTTAACGATGCGGTGCGCCGGGTTGAAGAGGCCACAAGGGAAAAGATGTCGTCTGTTACCGGGGGCATGCAGATGCCACCGGGGTTCGACATGAAACTCTAAGCCCGTGCTTTCTCCCCTGCTCGACAATCTGGCACGCGCCTTTGGCGCGCTGCCCGGCATTGGCCGAAAAACCGCCCAGCGGCTGGCCATTCATCTGGTAAGCCAAAAACCTGAAGTGGCGCGCGAACTCAGCGATGCCCTGCGCGAAGCGGTAGATCAGGTAGGCCACTGCGAACAGTGCCGCAACCTCACGGAAGAACCCCTTTGCCAGCTGTGTCGCGACGTAAAACGCGACGACAGCACCCTGTGCGTTGTGGAGTCGCCGATGGACGTGGTGGCCATCGAAGCATCGGGCGGTTATCGCGGCCGCTATTTTGTGTTGTTTGGACGGCTTTCGCCCATTGATGCCGTGGGGCCGGAACAGCTGCACCTCGATAGCCTGGAGCAACTGGTGACCGATTTGCCGGTAGAGGAAGTGATCCTGGCAACCAACCTCACGGTGGAGGGCGAAGCCACGGCACATTTCATCAGCGAGATGGTCAAGCGTCAGGGTATTCGCGTATCAAGAATCG
>CAKZNR010000101.1 GCA_937129725.1 uncultured Cellvibrionales bacterium
CTGAACGGTCACCCCGAGCAAAACTACCCGGGCATCCTGAACGTTAGCTTTGCCTTCGTAGAGGGCGAGTCGCTGTTGATGGCGCTCAAAGATATGGCGGTTTCATCCGGTTCGGCCTGTACCTCGGCCAGCCTCGAACCCTCCTATGTGCTGCGCGCGCTGGGGCTGAACGACGAGCTGGCGCACAGTTCCATCCGCTTCAGTATCGGTCGCTTCAGCACCGAAGAAGAAATTGACTACGTAGTCGCCAAGGTCGGCAATGCCGTCGAGCGTTTGCGTGAAATGTCCCCGCTTTGGGATATGTTCAAAGAGGGAATTGATCTTTCCACCGTTGAATGGGCTGCCCACTAACGCAGGTTGTCCAGAGGAGATAGAAGTATGGCCTACACAGAAAAAGTTATTGATCACTATGAAAACCCGCGCAATGTTGGCCGTTTGAACGACGGCGATGCCAATGTGGGTACCGGCATGGTCGGGGCGCCGGCCTGCGGTGACGTGATGCGCCTGCAAATACAGGTGGACGACAAGGGCATCATTCAGGATGCCAAGTTCAAAACCTACGGCTGCGGTTCGGCCATTGCGTCCAGCTCGCTGCTTACCGAGTGGGTGAAGGGCATGTCGGTAGACGACGCCGCCAACATCAAGAACACGCAAATTGCCGAAGAGCTCTCGCTGCCGCCGGTGAAGATTCACTGCTCCGTGCTGGCTGAAGACGCCATCAAGGCAGCGGTGAAAGACTTGCGCGAAAAGCGCGGTGAGAAACTGGAACAGGCCAGCTAATGGGTGTGTCTGTTACCGAAGCCGCAGCCACTCACGTGGGGCGGCAATTGGAAAAGCGTGGCAAGGGGCAGGGTATTCGCCTGGGTGTTCGAACCTCCGGCTGTTCCGGCTTTTCCTACGTGCTCGAGTTTGTAGATGAAGCACAGGCCGACGACGAGGTGTTCGAAAGCCACGGCGTGCGCATCTATGTCGATCCCAAAAGCCTGATTTACCTGGATGGCACCGAGCTCGATTTCGTGCGTGAAGGGGTAAACGAAGGGCTTGCCTTCAATAATCCCAACGTCACCGGCGAGTGCGGTTGCGGCGAAAGCTTCAACGTGTAAGCTGCCTGCCGCCAGAGGTTCAACCCGCCAGGTTGAGCGCTGGCCCACACAGGAAAGCTTTACGAGGAAAATTTCTTGTCTAGTGCCAAGCAAAACTGGTTTCAATGGTTCGAGCTCGAGCCCGCTTTTCAGCTGGATATCGACGCGCTGCGCGGTCGATACCTCGAGTTGCAGCGCCAGCTGCATCCCGATCAGGCCGCCTCGCGCGGTGAATCGGCAGCGGCCGCGGTGCGCGCCAACAGCCAGTTAAACGATGCCTGGGACACACTGTGCAACCCGGTGCGACGCGCCATATACCTGCTGCAGCTAGCAGGGCACAACTACGACCCCGACCGACAAACCCAGCAGGATATGGGCTATCTGGTTGAGCAGATGAACCTGCGCGAGCAGCTTGCCGTTTTAAGCGCGGCACAGGAAGATGCGCAGGAACAGCTAGACAGCCTGCGCGAGCGAGCCGAGAGCGAACTCGAGCAATACGGCCAGCAATTCGAGCAGGCCTGGAAAAATTTCGATTACGAATCGGCCGGCCTCTTTATAGGTCGCATGATGTTTGCGCAAAAACTGGAGCGGGATGTGAACGACCGCGAAGAGGAACTGTTCGACCTATGAGCCTGCTGCAAATTTCCGAACCCGGTCAGTCGCCCGAACCGCACCAGCACAAGCTGGCGGTGGGCATCGACCTGGGCACCAGTAACTCGGTGGTTGCCAGTGTTCGCCAGGGCGATGTGCAAACCCTGGCCGACAGCAAAGGCCGCGATTTACTGCCTTCGGTTGTCAGCTACAGCGGGCAGCAGGTCAGGGTGGGTTATGAAGCGGCAGAACTTCTGATGCAGGACGGCGATGCTTGCCTGCAGTCGGTGAAGCGATTCATGGGCAAAAATCGCGCCGATTTCGAGCAGCCGGATTTGCTCAATGTCACACTCGACCCCAAGGCCGAAGATGCCCGCATGTTGGTGGGCGGCCGTTCGGTGTCGCCGGTTGAGGCCAGTGCGCGAATTCTTGAAGCGCTGGTAGAACGCGCAGAAGAGCAGTTGCGAGGCGATATCGATGGCGCGGTGATCACGGTGCCGGCCTATTTTGATGACGCCCAGCGACAGGCCACCAAGGATGCCGCGACTCTGGCCGGTCTAAAGGTGCTTCGCCTGCTGAACGAACCCACTGCAGCGGCCCTGGCTTACGGTCTGGATGAGGGTACTGAAAACGAAAGCCTGATTGCCGTTTACGACCTGGGCGGCGGAACCTTTGATATTTCCATTCTGCGTTTGCATCAGGGAGTATTCGAAGTGCTGGCAACCGGTGGCAATGCGGCGTTGGGCGGCGACGACCTGGATGCGGTCATTGCCGACTGGGTACTACAGCAGGCCGGGCAAAGCAGCTTGCGGGTTACCCAGCGGCGCCAGTTGCTGTTGCATTGCCGACGCGCCAAGGAGCAGCTAGCCGAACAGGAAACCGCGCAAATCGAGTGGCAGGGCGCCAGACACGAGCTTGCCCGCGACCTGTTCGAATCATTATTGAAGCCTCTGGTTGAGCAAACATTGCGCAGCTGTCGCCGGGCCCTGCGCGATGCTGGTTTGAAGGCCACCGATATTGCCACGGTGGTGATGGTTGGCGGTTCCACCCGGGCGTTCGGCTTAAAAAGCCAGGTAGAAGCCTTTTTCAAAGCGCCCGCCATGGCAGATATCGACCCCGACCGGGTGGTTGCCCTGGGTGCTGCACAGCAGGCCGACATACTGATAGGCAACCGAACGGCCCAGGGCGCTCTGCTGCTGGACGTGGTGCCGCTATCGCTTGGCATTGAAACCATGGGCGGGCTTACCGAGAAAATTGTTCACCGCAACACCACCATCCCGGTGGCGCGCGCGCAGGAATTTACCACCTACCGCGACGGCCAAACCGGCATGCAATTGCATGTGGTTCAGGGCGAACGCGAATTGGTGGAAGACTGCCGTTCGCTGGCCCGCTTTGAGCTTAAGGGCATTCCTCCCATGGTGGCGGGCGCAGCCCGCATTCGCGTGCAATTTCAGGTGGACGCCGATGGACTGCTGTCGGTTGCTGCCGAGGAAACCACCACAGGGGCTCGCGCCGAAATTGAGGTAAAACCCTCCTATGGCCTGCAGGAAGAGGATATTGCCAATATGCTGAAAGACTCTTTCGAGCATGCGGGTGACGATATGGCCAACCGCACCAAACGCGAAACCCAGGTGGAGGCAACCGGGCTTGTGGAAGCGCTGCAGGCGGCACTGGAAAAAGACGGCCAGCGGTTGCTGGACAACGACGAGCGCGAAGTGATGCAGGCGGCCGTGGGCAAGCTGAAAAGCATGGTGGAGAAGGCTAGCCCGCGAGACCTGCAGTGCGAGATAGAACATGTTGGCAAGCTGAGTGAGGCTTTTGCCGCCAGACGTATGGACCAGAGTGTGCGCGAAGCGCTTTCTGGTCATGATATTGAAGAATTTTCGACCGAATCCTGAGAGAGACCCGCATGCCCCGACTTGTTTTTTTGCCGCACGAAAGCATCTGCCCCGAGGGCGCGGTAATTGAAGCCGAACCCGGCACCAGTATTTGCCGCGCCGCCCTGGACAACGGCATTGATATAGAGCACGCCTGCGAAATGTCCTGTGCCTGCACCACCTGCCATGTGCATGTGCGCGAAGGCGGTGAGTCGTTGCAGCCCTCCGACGAGCTCGAAGACGACTTCCTCGACAAGGCCTGGGGCCTTGATGTGGACTCGCGCCTGAGTTGTCAGGCCCTTGTGGCGGATGAAGATCTGGTGATCGAAATCCCCAAATACACCATCAATATGGTTTCCGAGAACCACTAGGCGCCCGCTTTGCGAGCGCCTTGCAAACTACTTCAGGAGATTGCTATGCGCTGGACAGACGTGCAGGACATTGCCATCGAGTTGGCCGACACTTACCCCGATGAAGATCCTCTCACCATCGGTTTTGTTGAACTGCACAAGCGGGTGTTGGCCTTGCCCGGCTTCGATGACGACCCGCAGCGCAGTAGCGAAAAAATTCTTGAAGCGATCCAAATGACCTGGATCGAAGAAATGGATTAGTTCTTCTGGCAGCTGGCTTTTCGAAGCAATCTTGAGCCAGACACCCTGCGGGTGTCAGACCCGATCGAACCGAAGCAGTCCCGGGTTGCGCACGCCAGGCTGAAGTGTCTGATTCCGGCGTAGCCGGTGTCTGACACACAGCCCGCTTTCAGCCAGTTCCGGGCTCCAATCGCCACTACCAAAGCGCCGCGCACACAAGTACAATCCGCGCCTTGTAATTCCCTTCCATTGCGGAGCAATTTTCCGCGCCAAGTCATTGTTTATTCGGAGAAGTTTTAATGGCAACAGAACGTACCCTGAGCATAATCAAGCCCGATGCCGTGGCCAAGAATGTAATTGGCGATATCGTCAGCCGCTTTGAAAAAGCGGGCCTGCAGGTTGTGGCTCAAAAAATGCTTCAACTCGATGCCGCGTTGGCCGGTGGTTTTTACGCCGAGCACGAGGGGCGACCCTTCTACAACGATC
>CAKZNR010000102.1 GCA_937129725.1 uncultured Cellvibrionales bacterium
CGACAACGAACGACAGCTGATCGAATGGGCCAGGGTGCTCTACAACCTATGCCAGGCCGGACTGCCGCCCGTTTCGCTGGATGAATTTCTCAAGGAGCACTGGCCGGAATCTATTGAGCGATGCAGCTGCCAACGTGAACCCGAAAGACGTGCAGCTCATCGTGCTGGCGTCCTGCACTTTCGACTCCATGTTGCCCAACAGCGCCTCACGTGTGCAGCAGAAGCTGGGCGCAAAAAACGCCGCCTGCTATGACATTAATACCGCCTGTACTGGTTTCATGTACGGCCTGTCTACCGCGAATGCGCTGATTAAAACCGGGGTGGTAAAAAATGCTCTGGTGATTGGCGCCGAAACCATGTCGCAGCCGGTTCCCTGGCTTGATCGCTCCATCTCGGTGTTGTTTGGCGATGGCTCTGCCGCCTGGTTTCTCGAGGCCACCGAAGAAGAAAACGTGGGCGTGCTGTCCGAGCGCCTTGGCTGCATTGCTGAAGCGCGCGACATACTGGCCATTGAATACGGCTTTTCGCCGCCCGGTGAACCGGCGCGAAATCTGTGCGACTGGAACTTCCAGGGGCAGGACATATTCAAACGCGCGGTAAACGCCATGGCCAAGGCTTCCAGCGAAGTACTGAAAGAAGTGGGGCTTAAACCCGCTCAGGTTGACCTGTGCATACCGCACCAGGCCAACAAGCGCATTATCGATGCAGTGGCGAAAAAGGTGGGCGTGCCCACCGAACGTGCCTATGTGAACGTGCATCGCTACGGCAATATTTCTTCGGCCACGGTGCCGGTGGCCACGGTCGAGGCGCTGGAAGAAAACCGCATGGTGCCCGGGGCGCACGTGCTGATGCCTGCCTTTGGTGCCGGCCTCACCTGGTCTGCCACGCTGTTGCGTTGGGGCGAGCGAACCATGCCCTACCGGCAATCCGACGTGGAGCTGCCGCCCTGCGATAAAACCGGGTTGGAGCTGATTCACCAGATTATGGCGGATCGCGGCCAGCCAATTTCCTGACGGTTAGCTATTGTGTCGAATGCCTCGCAAGACTTTTTTCGGGTCGTGCCGGTTACGCCCTTTCAGCAAAACTGTACCCTGCTGAAGTGCCCGCACAGCGGCAGCCTGGCCATTATCGATCCGGGTGGCGAAATAGACCGCCTGAAACAAGCCATCGATACCTTCGGCGGCAAACCGGAAAAAATTCTTCTCACCCACGGGCATCTGGATCACGTTGGCGGCACAGCGGAGCTTGCCGAACAGCTGGGGTTGCCAGTGATTGGCCCGCACCGGGATGACGCATTCTGGATAGAGCAGCTACCGGGGCAGGCACAAATGCTGGGGCTGCCGGCGGTGCGCTCTTTCCGGCCAGACCAGTGGCTTGAAGGCGGCGACCAAATCCAGTTGGGCGAGCTGCAAATTGAAGTGATTCACTGCCCCGGCCACACGCCGGGCCATGTGGTGCTGTTTTGCCGCGAACTGGGGTGGGCCCAGGTGGGCGATGTGCTATTTCAGGGGTCGATAGGGCGAACAGACTTTCCGCGCAGCAACCATCAGGACCTGATCGACAGTATTCGCAACAAACTTTTCCCGCTGGGTGACGACATCAGCTTTGTACCCGGACACGGCCCCATGTCGACCTTTGGTCAGGAGCGCAGCAGCAATCCCTTTGTTGCCGACCGACGTTTTGGCTGAAGCCTAGCCGAGCAGTTTGCTCCAGTTGTACGCAGTGTCGCCAATCACATAAAAGTGCGGGTTGAGAATATCGGCCTTGGTGTTGTAGCGTAGCTCTTGCAATGTGTTGTCGAGCACCACACCGCCGGCTGCCTCAACCACTGCTTGCGCGGCTGCCGTGTCCCATTCCGACGTGGGCGCCAAGCGCGGGTATAAATCGGCTTCGCCCTCGGCAACAAGGCAAAGCTTTAGGGAACTGCCCATGGACTTGCGTTCCACTGAGCCAAAAGCCGTCTGCAGTTTTTCAATGCACTGTTCCACCGCTTCCGAACCGTGGCTGCGGCTGGCAACCACCTGAATTGCCCGTTCGCCATTTGCAGGCACCTTGCAAACCTGAATTGCTTGTTGCGACGCGCCCTTCAATTTGAAGGCACCCAGACCTTTTGCGCCAGCGTAGGTAACATTCAACACCGGTACGTGCACCACGCCCAGCGTCGGCACGCCATTTTCAATTAGGCCGATATTTATGGTGAACTCGCCATTGCGTTTGATAAATTCCTTGGTGCCATCGAGCGGATCGATAATCCAGTAGCGGTGCCACAGGGCCCGCTCCTCATAGGCTGGCAGGTGACCCTCCTCGGAAAGTACCGGCACTTCATTGTCGATCTGCTCAAGAGCCGGAAACATAATACGGTGCGCTGCGTGGTCGGCGTCGGTTACCGGGCTGGCATCTGCCTTGGTTTCAGTGTTGAATCCCGCTTCATCGTGATAGATTTCCAGAATTGAGTCGCCTGCCTGGCGGGCGATGCTGATGACCTGGTCGAGCAGGTTTCGGCTGATTTCCATGCATTCCTCTGGTGTTGTGACGCCGGGTCGACCGGGGAAAGCCAATCGGACAAAAAAGCGAGGGCAGATTATACCTTCCATGCAACCCACAATCCCATGGCAAGAGGTATCCACGGTGCTTTTGGACCTGGATGGCACCCTGCTGGATTTGCACTACGACAACTACTTCTGGCTGCACCATTTGCCGCGGCGAATGGCCGAAATTACCGGCCGCAGTGAGCAGGAGTGGCGCGACCAGCTGCACCTTAGCTACAGCGAACTGCGCGGCACGCTCGACTGGTACTGCCTGGAATACTGGCAGGACCGCTTGCAGCTGGACATCATGCAGCTCAAACGCGAGGTGGCACACAAGGTTGACCTGCGCCCGGATGCCGAGCGTTTTTTGATATGGATGAAGCGCCACAACAAAGAGCTGTTGCTGGTGACCAATGGTCATCGCATGTGGCTGGAAATGAAACTTGGTCTGACCGGCATAGATGTGCATTTCGACCAGATCATTTCATCGCACGACTACAGGGCGCCGAAAGAAACACAGGAATTCTGGAGTTGCCTGGCCGAGCAGCATGTATTTGACCCGCGCACTACGCTGTTTGTCGACGACAACGAGCAGGTGCTGGCCAGCGCCAGGCGCTTTGGCATTCGCTACCTGATGCATATTCTTCAGCCCGATATGCAAATGCCAGGCAATCAGCCTCTGGATTTCCCTGCAATTCATCACTTTTCCGAACTGTTGCCCGATGACTGATTCGGTGCGCCTGGACAAATGGCTATGGGCCTGCCGCTTTTTCAAAACCCGCGCGTTGGCTAAAAAAGAAATCGATGGTGGCCGGGTGCAGGTAAATGGCCAGAAGGCCAAACCCGCCAAAGAACTGACGGGTGGCGAGAAGGTCAGCTTCTGGCGTGGCTGGGACCGCTGCACAGTTGAGGTAATCGAATTACAGGAGCAGCGGCGCAGTGCCGCCGACGTGGTGGGCTGGTACCGGGAAACCGAAGAGAGCGCCAAAAATCGCGAGAAACATGCGCTTGAGCGCAAGGCCGCGCGCGAGTCGGTGCGCTTTGATGATAGCCGACCCAGTAAAAAACAGCGCCGGCAAATTCACCGTTTCAAGCGCATTCAAGCCATGGACGACAGCTAGGGGCGCCGGTTATTGAGCCGGGCAATAGCGCCTACAAGGATGTAATTACCAACTGGGTGTCGGTTAACCGCATTAAGGGGTTATAATCGCGCGCCCAACCACCGCTGAACATATGGCGGCGTTAAATATATAAATAAACCGGGTTCACAGGGCATCTCCAGCAAACTATGAATACTTCAAGCACC
>CAKZNR010000103.1 GCA_937129725.1 uncultured Cellvibrionales bacterium
GCCGGAGCGGCGGCCCAGGTGGTTGCGTTATCCCTGTCGCTGTAACGGGTCCCCATTGATAAGGCGATTAGGACCCAGCTCCCTGGGCGAGGAAGTGGCTTAGCCGTAAAGTGCCGCCGCCTGCTGGCCATTGGCCGGTGCCCGGCGCTGTTGCCGGCCCATGTCGGCTACCAGCTTGATGAGGGAGCTGTTGCTCGGCGCCACCGACCCGTCGGGCAGCCACAGGTTGTTTTCGAAACCTACCCGGCAATGGCCGCCCAACTCAATTGCCTGCTGCATTACCACCGGCTCCTGTTCGCCAAAGGCGCACACCATCCAGGGCGACTGGCTTTGCAACTCGGCAAGGTAGGCCGGCAACAGGTCGGCGCCGTAGGTTTGAGCGCCGTAACGGCCCAGTACAAACAGCACCAGGTTGGGCGATTTGGGAATCACGCCCTCGCTGCACAGCTGCTCGTACCAACGGACGTCTTCGGGGCTGTACAGAATGTATTGCACCAGGGTACCCAGGTCGTGCAAACGGGTAAAAAAGTCGGCGCCCTGCTGCAGCGCCGCTTCGTCAGGCACAAATTCGCGCAACCCGGCCGAGATACAGCCAGGGCCCAGTGTCAGCATGGCGTCCATTTGCTCGGCTGCCCCATATACACCGGCAGCTTCCGAGGTAACCTGAATCAGCATTCGTTTGCCTACGGCCGCTTCAACCTCTTTTAAGGCCGCACGGTAGTGCTCGGGCGCAAGGCTGTGCTTTTGTTGCTCGTCACGAACGTGAAGGTGAATCATGCCAGCACCGGCCTCACAGCAATCGGCGGCAGTTTTAGCCAACTCCAACGGAGTTAGCGGCAAAGACGGATGATCGGCCTGGGTGCGGCGCGCGCCATTGGGAGCAACGGCTATCAGAAGTGGTGTGGTTTCAGACATATTCGAGCGCTTGGTATTTGATACGAGTATAGCAACCAGAAAGCCCCTTGCTGACACCTCGGCGCAACGGAAGTGTCTGCCCCCCAAAGCGCAAAGGAAGTGTCTGACCCCCAAAGTGCAAAGGAAGTGTCTGACCCCCAAAGGGGGGTCAGATGCTGGTTCTGCATAGGGTACTTCGTTGAGGCTGGAGGAGGTCCTTCGGGAGGTCCTTCGGGAGGTCCTTCGCTTCGCTCAGGATGACGACCTCAGGATGACGACCTCAGGATGACGACCTCAGGATGACGACCTCAGGATGACGACCTCAGGATGACAGATTTAGGCAGGCGCAAAAAAGCCGCCTTGCGGCGGCTTTTTCCGTACTCAAAAGAAAGAGCACTTAGCCAGTAGCATTTAGAACTCGTACTGGAACTGCGCGCCCATTTGCCGCTGGTTGGTGGGGAAGTAACCAACTTGCGAGCTTGGCAGCAGATTTTCGACATTCTGAACATACAGGCTGACACGCGCCTGTTCGCTGAAGCTATAGGCATAATTCAGATCCCAGGTTACCGGGCCCGTATAAGTTGTTCGGCCACTGGAAGAAATAATGTCTGACGCCCAGCGTACTCGAGCAGTCACCGAGTGCTCGTCAAGGCTCCACGTAACCGGCAGGGTAGCCCGGTACTCGCTGTAGCCGCGGCGCGTGAGCGTGCTGGATACGCCGACAATATCTTCCTCTGGCAGGAAGGCTTCTTTGAGGCGGTAGTCGAGGATTGTGCTCAGGGTTGGGCGCAGCGATACGCGGCCCCAGTCCGTATCGAAACTCCTGCTCAGATTGCCGTCTACCCCCTCAAACTCCATGTATTCGGTGTTCCATGCTGTCAGGTAGGCCAGTGTAGGAATGCCATTGGCATCAACCTCGAAGCAGCTTGTGTTCGGACGAAGTGCCTGGCGGTATTGAGGGTCGGTCAAGTCGATGGTTACATCGTTGCCGTCCGCATCTTCAATTTGCAGCGCCGTGTCGGTCCAGTCGAATCCATTCAGCGTGGCCAGGGCCTCGAAATAGGCAGGGTCGTCCGCATAGCTGACCTCGTCATAACACCCGGGGGTGAGAATGACATCGGGCGCACGCGGAATTTCAATCATGTCTTCCAGCCGAATATTGACGTAGTCGACGCCCACATCAAGCCAATCAGTGGCAGCCCAATCAGCACCGAAGGAGATGCTTTGCGAGGTTTGCGGGTCGATGTCGGTCGCTCCGCGCTGCTGGGTGGACATGTTCACATTGTAGAGGTTCGCCAGGTCGGTCGAATCGCCATACAGGATGTTGTCAGCCTCGAAGGCGTTGAACATATCGGCACTGCTGGAGCGTACCAGCGTTCCGTTCAAGTGGGTGATAGTTGGCGCCTTGAAAGACTCGCCGTAGGATGCACGCAGCGTCAAATCGGGTGTTACTGACCAGTTCACTCCCAGTTTCGGGCTGAAGCTACTGTAGCCAGAGTCGTAGTCGTCATAGCGACCAGCCACCTCAACCATCACCTCATCCGTAACCGGCAGCGACATTTCAACAAACAGGGCGTTCACGGTTTGGTCGCCCTTGTAGTCGACATTGAAGCCCAGAATTTCTGTCGGGTCGCTAATGTCACGAAAATCTTCAAACGCGCCGGATTCCTGCAAAGTGTCAAAATCGACTTCCAGGGATTCTTTGCGAGTTTCAAGCCCGGCTGCCAAGCCTATGCGACCGCCACCCAGTTCAAGCGGCAGAAAACCGCTGATCGAGGCATTTAGCACGCTCAGAGTCGTGGTGTAATCGGTTTGCATATTCGGGAAGGCCCAATCCAGCATCGCCTCTGAATTTGCAGTGTCAAACCCGGCGCCCGACGCTCGGGGGTCCAATGCGTTGTACAGGGGGTTAAGGTAAGTACATCCGCCTACGCCAGGCGTTCCTGTGGCCGGGTTACAAGCACCACCGCCAAGGCCGCCTAAACCGGCAATTACCCGATCCCACACACCGGCACGGTACTCGTTTTGAATCAGGCTCATGCCTTGGGTCGT
>CAKZNR010000104.1 GCA_937129725.1 uncultured Cellvibrionales bacterium
ACTGCGGACGAATTCGAATTGCACGACTAGCTGTTACCCAGCCAAAGCGCTACCAGCACCAGCGGGCCCACCCAGCGGTTGTGCATAAAGGCGGCAAAGCAGCCGGCCCGGTCGCGTTTGCGCGCAAGCCATTGTTGCCATACAAACAGGGCCAGCAGGGGTGCCAGCGACCAGTAATACAGGCTGTTCAATTCAAAGCGCGGGCCCAGCATCAGCAGTGAAATCAGGCACAGCCCCTGCAGTATGCCGATCATCAGCAGGTCTTGTTCGCCGAACAGTATGGCAATGGATTTGACCCCGATCTTGAGATCGTCCTCACGGTCGACCATGGCGTAAAAGGTGTCATAAACCACAGTCCATAGAATGGCCGCGCTGTACAGCACAAATACGCCCGGGTGCAGGCTGTTGGCCTGTGCCGTGTAGGCCATGACAACGCCCCAATTCATCGCCAGCCCCAACCAGATTTGTGGCAGATGGGTCCAGCGTTTCAAAAAGGGATATAGCGAAGCGAGAAAGGCGCCAACAAAGGCCAGCATGATGGTGAGGGTATTGGTTAACAAAACCAGCCCGAAGGCTGCCAGGCAAAGCAGGCCAAAACAAAGCAGGGCGTCGCGCGGCTGCAGTTCGCCCGTGGCCAGTGGGCGCCCGGCAGTTCGCTCGACATGCCCGTCTATTTTGCGGTCGGCAAAATCGTTGATGGCACAGCCTGCGGCGCGCATCAATATGGCTCCAACAATAAATATCGCCAGCAGGCCGGGGCTGGGAGCGCCGCGGGCCGCCAAAATCAGGCCCCACAGAGCCGGCCACATCACCAGCAGTGTGCCAACTGGCTTGTCGAGTCGCATCAGTCGCCACCAGGGCCCTACTGCCGGGTGACTTGCCAGTAATTCGAAAGGACGATATTTCAGTAACGAAAGCATATGCGACAATATGGTTAATTCCAGTAGCATTCTAGTGCATTCCTGTAGTTGAGTATCCCCCGGCCGGGACGCAATGGCCTGGCGCGATTCCGGGCTCAGCGGCGCTGCCGGAAAATCGAAATCAAGGAAAAACTTTGAGCGAAGAACTGAAAAAAACGCCCCTACACGCCTCCCATCTGGAGCTTGGTGCCCGAATGACGGGTTTCGGCGGTTACGACATGCCGGTCAACTACGGCTCTCAGATAGCCGAGCACCAGCTGGTGCGTCAGCAGGCGGGGCTGTTCGATGTAAGCCATATGGGCGTGGTGGAAGTTTCCGGGCCAGATGCAATTGCCTTTTTGCGCTATGCACTGGCGAATGATGTGGCTCGCCTCAAGCTGACCGGGTCTGGTCAGTACAGCCTGTTGTTGAACGAGCAGGGGGGCGTGGAAGACGACCTTATTCTGTACCGGCGGCGTGGCGACTGCTGGCTGCTGGTGGTGAACTGCGCCAACAAAGACAGCGATCTGGCACTGCTTCGCAACCGCGCAGCGCGTTTTAATGTGCATGTGGATGCGCGGCCCGAGATGGGAATTCTCGCCCTGCAGGGGCCCAAATCAACCGATGTGCTCGAGGCCATGGAGGATAGCGCCTGGGGCGAGGCGGTACGATTGCAGCGCTTCCATATCACCCCAGTAGAGAGGGTTCTGGTGGCGCGCACCGGTTACACCGGCGAAGACGGCTTTGAACTGATTTGTCCGGCCGTTCGCCTTGAGCGACTCTGGAGCGACTTGCTGGCTCGCGGCGCCGAGCCGGCTGGTCTGGGAGCAAGAGATACCTTGCGACTGGAGGCGGGATACTGCCTGTGGGGTCACGAAATGGATGCCAGTATTTCGCCCTGGGAGGCCAACCTGGGTTGGGCCGTCAGCCTGCAGGACGAAAGCCGCGATTTTGTTGGCAAGCAGGCATTGCTGCAGCTGCGCGAGACAGGCATGGG
>CAKZNR010000105.1 GCA_937129725.1 uncultured Cellvibrionales bacterium
GTAGTTCAATTGGTAGAGCACCGGTCTCCAAAACCGGGTGTTGGGGGTTCGAGTCCCTCCTGGCCTGCCAATTAATCAGACAAGCAGATAAAAGATGCGAATAGAGCAACCTACAGAGAAGAGCCCGGCACTGGATACGATCCTGTGGGTTCTTGTTGTGGCTATTGTTGCCGCAGTGCCGGTACTGAACTCGATGTATGTAAACGAGTCACTTTTTTACCGTGTACTTGGCGGGCTGGTGCTGGCAATCGTTGCCGTTTTTGTGGCAACCCGCACCTCGCAGGGCGGTGCCTTCTGGCACGTGGTTAAAGGTTCGCGGGCTGAAATTCGTCGAGTTGTCTGGCCTACCCAGTCGGAGCGCAACAAAGCCACTCTGATGGTGGTTGCTGTAATCGCCCTGATGGCGGTTGTGTTGTGGGCTCTGGACGGTTTGTTTGGCTGGATTGCCGGGCTGCTGCTCGGTTAAACAGGAAGTATAGATGCGCTGGTACGTAGTACACGCCTTTTCGGGCTATGAGAAAAAAGTCGTCGGCTCTTTGCGCGAGGCGATCGAGCTGAGCGGAATGCAGGATAAATTCGGCGAGATTCTGGTGCCCACAGAAGAAGTTGTGGAAATGAAGGGCGGCCAGAAACGCAAAAGCGAGCGCAAGTTTTTTCCGGGGTATGTCCTGGTGCAGATGGAGTTGGATGACGACACCTGGCATCTGGTGAAAGAAACCCCCCGGGTAATGGGGTTCATCGGCGGTAAAGCCGACAATCCGGCGCCCATCACCGATCGCGAAGCAGACATGATTCTGCAGCGCGTGAACGATTCGGGTGATGCGCCCAAGCCGAAAACTGTTTACGAACCGGGTGAAGCGGTTCGGGTTATTGATGGTCCGTTCAACGACTTCAACGGTGTCGTGGAAGAAGTGAATTATGAGAAAAGCCGGTTGCGTGTGGCGGTGACTATTTTTGGTCGCTCCACGCCGGTCGATCTCGAGTTCAATCAGGTCGAAAAAGCCTGATTGGTTAAAGCAATGCGTCGGAGTCCGGTTTGTTCCGGGTGATGTCGCGGGGAGCCAGAGACAGGCAGCCTGTTCAGGCGGGGCCTTGAGGCGTTAATACCCACCAGGAGAAAAAAGATGGCCAAGAAAGTAGAAGCCTATATCAAGCTGCAGGTTGCAGCTGGTCAGGCTAACCCAAGTCCGCCGGTTGGTCCCGCGCTGGGCCAGCACGGTGTGAACATCATGGAATTCTGTAAGGCATTCAATGCCCAGACCCAGGGTGTTGAGCCGGGCCTGCCCGTGCCGGTAGTTATCACCGTTTACAGCGACCGAAGCTTTACCTTTGTGATGAAGACGCCGCCCGCGGCGATTCTTTTGAAAAAAGCAGCCGGTATCAAGTCTGGCAGTGGCCGACCCAATACCGAAAAGGTTGGAAAAGTAACCCGTGAGCAGCTGGAAGAGATCGCCAAGACCAAAGAGCCCGATCTGACCGCAGCTGATATGGATGCTGCCGTGCGAACCATTGCCGGTACCGCTCGCAGCATGGGTTTGGAAGTGGAGGGTGTTTCCTGATGGCCAAGATGTCGAAACGCGTTCGTGCCTATCGCGAAAAAGTAGAGGCCGGAAAAGCATATGGTTTTGATGAGGCCGTAGCGCTGCTGAAAGAGTTTGCCAGCAAAAACTTCGCCGAAACTGTGGAAGCAGCCATTAACCTGGGTGTCGACCCGCGCAAATCGGACCAGGTGGTTCGCGGCGCTACCACCTTGCCCGCGGGCAGTGGCAAGCAGGTTCGCGTTGCCGTGTTCGCTCAGGGCGAAGCGGCAGATGCCGCCAAAGAAGCCGGTGCCGATGCCGTAGGCATGGAAGATCTGGCCGAGCAAATCAAAGGTGGCGATCTGGATTTTGGTGTGGTTATTGCTACCCCCGACAGCATGCGTGTTGTGGGTGCCCTGGGTCAGGTACTGGGTCCGCGAGGCCTGATGCCAAATCCGAAAACCGGCACGGTAACCCCTACCCCGGCCGAGGCAGTCAATAACGCCAAGGCAGGCCAGGTTCGTTTCCGCACCGACAAGAACGGCATCGTACACGGCGGTATTGGCAAGGTGGATTTCGAGCCTGCCGCGCTGAAGCAGAACCTCGAAGCTCTGCTGGCCGATCTCAAGAAACTCAAGCCTGCGTCTTCCAAAGGGGTTTTCCTGAAGAAGATCACCCTGTCCACCACCATGGGCCCGGGTGTATTGCTGGACACGTCCAGCGTAGACGAAGGTTAAAGCAAGCGAAGCCACCGGGCTTCGAAGAATTTGGGGGTTGGCTTTCGGGCCGGCCGTCAAAGACCGCAGGAGGCTGATGAAGTTGGTTGGCCTTAATTGGGAAACCTTCCTGCGCAGATGGTGAACCCCGGCAGAATGCTGGTTTCATTCACCAAAACAAGGTGGGCGTCGAAGTTTGGCGTCTTTAACGGAAACCAAATCCAGGAGTAGCTTACGTGGCACTTGGACTTGAAGACAAAAAAGCGATTGTCGCCGACGTCAACGAGACCGCCTCTGCAGCCCTGTCACTGGTAATCGCCGATGCACGTGGTGTAGAGGTGGGTGACATGACAGAGCTTCGCAAAAAAGCCCGTGAGAGCCAGGTTGTCCTGCGCGTGGTCAAGAACACTCTTGCCAAGCGTGCTTTGGAATCAACCGACTTCTCATGTGTTGAAGAGGCACTTAAAGGCCCCTCGATTTTTGGTTTCTCGATGGAGGATCCGGGCGCAGCTGCAAGGCTGTTCAAGGAATTCGCCAAAGAGAACGATAAATTCGAAATCAAGGCCCTGTCCGTCAGTGGTCAGTTACTGGACAAAGGTCAGATCGATGTGTTGGCAAGCTTGCCAACCCGCGACCAGGCTCTGTCCATGCTGGCAAACGTGATGTTGGCACCGGTAACCAAGCTGGTTCGCACTTTCAACGATGTACCTGGGCGCGCAGTGCGTGTAGTCGACCAGGTTCGCGTTCAGAAAGAAGCGGCTTGAACCACAATCTGATTTAAATTTTTGGAGTAAACAAAATGGCACTTTCTAAAGAAGAAATCCTCGACGCAATTGCAGAAATGAGCGTTATGGACGTTGTCGAGCTGGTTAGCGCGATGGAAGAAAAATTCGGTGTATCTGCACAGGCAGCTGTTGCTGCGGTTGCAGCTCCCGCTGCGGGTGGCGATGGCGCCGCTGCAGAAGAGCAATCCGAATTTGACGTTGTTCTGACCGCCGCTGGCGACAAGAAAGTTAATGTGATCAAAGCGGTACGTGGCATCACCGGTCTTGGCCTGAAAGAAGCTAAAGACCTGGTAGACGGTGCTCCTTCATCGATCAAAGAAGGCGCTTCGAAAGAAGAAGCCGAAGAAGCCAAGAAGCAACTTGAAGAAGCCGGCGCATCAGTCGAGCTGAAGTAAGCTGTTTCGAATCAGCATACATGCTGATCTTTTCAGGGCTGGCGGATATTTCCGCCGGCCTTGACCTGTTTCTGTGGGGCGGCGCGTTGGTGCGCAATCCCTTTGCCTGGAAGGACTCGGGCGAAAACGTAATAGCAGTCCACCATTGTAAGCTGGGGAGCTGACACAACATGGCGTATACATACACCGAAAAACGGCGAGTT
>CAKZNR010000106.1 GCA_937129725.1 uncultured Cellvibrionales bacterium
TAATCTTCCAGACTCAGTCCCTCATCGACAGGCTGAGGGTCGCCCTCTTGTGACGCGCCAGTTTCAGCCGTTTCCCCTGCAGTGACTACTGAAAGCTGCACCTCGGGAACGCGCGTTTCCAACTTCAGGCCCATGTCCTCGGGTTCAATGAACTCACCGTCCGCCATCACAACGCCTCGCTCCACGGCGTGTTCCAACTCCCTCACATTCCCTGACCAGGGGTGCTGCAGCGCCATACTCAGCGACGCAGGGCTGAGAGGTCTAAATTTGCAGCCGAGCTTCTCAGCCAGGGTTTCAGCAAACCATTGCGCCATCGTCACAATATCGTCTTGGCGTTCCCGCAATGGCGGTATGGTCAAAGTGAGTACATTGATTCGATAGTAGAGGTCCTTGCGAAACTCACTGCGGCTGGCGAGGCGGGACAGATCACGGTGGGTAGCACAAATAAGCCTGACATCGACGGTTTTGCTCAATACCGATCCGATGCGTCTAATCTCTCCCTCCTGGATAAAGCGCAGCAGCCGAGCCTGCGCAGATTGGGGCAGTTCACCTATTTCATCCAGAAATAGGGTGCCACCATCGGCTGATTCAATCAGACCCATACGATTACTGGTGGCACCGGTAAAAGCCCCTTTTTCGTAACCAAAGAGTTCAGATTCAATCAGGGATTCGGGAATGGCTGCGCAGTTTACGGCCACGAGGGGTCGACCACCGCGCCTGCTCAGGGAGTGCACCCGTCGGGCCGTGAGTTCCTTGCCCGTCCCGGTTTCACCCTGGATAAGCACGGTGGAGTCTGTTCTTGCGACCTTTGCCACTTGCTCATCAAGGCGCTTTAGCAGAGGGCACTGACCCTGGAAAAACTCCCGCGCTGGCCCCTGCTCGCCCGGCCCTGATGAATTCGAGTGGTCCGGGTCAGGGAGCGCTGCAGCAACCACAGTTAGCAAATCGGCATCAGAGCAGGGCTTGGCCAGATAATCGACGGCTCCGGCTTTCATGGAATTGACGGCAGATCGGAGACTGGCATAGTTGGTCATGACAATGACCGGCACTGGATTTGCCAGCCGAATCAACTCCGAGCCACTGGCGCCGGGTAGTTTCAGTTCCGTGACAATCAGGTCGAATTCAGCGAGTTTGTAGCGGGTTTCGGCCTCTTTCACGCCAGAGGCTTCAGCAACTTTGTAGTCCTGTGCCTCCAGCACCCGGCGCAGCGCCTGCCGCTGCGAAGGCTCATCATCAACCAGCAATACATGAGGCATGTCG
>CAKZNR010000107.1 GCA_937129725.1 uncultured Cellvibrionales bacterium
GTCCAACTCCGTGCGAAGCAAAGCCTTGCCCGCGTCGCTAAGATAAAAGCGCCCGTCGCGGTAACGCCCGTGCAGCTCGGTTAGCTGGCGACAGCGTAATCGAAGTTCATCATAATTTGGCTGATAGCGAATCGGCAGCTCAATAAGCACGATCCAGTCATTCTCGCTGGCGCGGTCGTCCAGAACCAGTTCAAACAGCTTCTCAAGGTTACGGTTGTCCAGACGATAGATGGGCCGCTTCAACCACACCAACAGTGCAAATAGCAGTGACAGCAGTAGCAGTGCGGCGAACAGGCTGGCGATCAAGCCGAATTCCGCCCCCGGAACTGCCGATAGTAGTCCTGCACAGCCTGCAAATCCTTGTCAATGTCGCCTGTGAGCGGCGCTTTTTCGCCTACCCGGATCGTGCGGGTTGGATAGTCGAAACTCACCATCACTACCGCCACGCCGGCCTGATAAGCCACCCGCAAAAAACCGGTTTTCCAGCGTTCAACATGCTTGCGGGTTCCCTCGGGCGCAATCACGTAGTAAAGCGAATCATTCTGTTCAAATTGCTGCACAATCTCATCGACTGTACTTGAAGCCTGCGAGCGATCCACCGGCACACCTCCAGTGGCTCGCATCAACCAACCAACCGGCCCAACAAAGGCGGAGTGCTTTGCGATATAGGTTAGCCGCAGACCAGTAGCCATCAGCGCAAACACGCCGATTAGCCAGTCCCAGTTTGAAGTGTGTGGCGCGGCAATAGCCAGCACCTTGGGATCTTCTGGAAAGGCACCCGTTACTCGACAGCCAAACAGACGCAAGAAGACACGACCCGTTGCACGCCACAACGAGCCGCCGGCTCTCGGTGCATGAGCCGGTATGTGCAGTTGCATCGGCGAGTTCAAATGTGCTCCCGGGTTGAGAGAAATCGTACTTCGGGAAAGCGCTCCTCGGCCAGGTTCAGGTTTACCCGGCTGCTCGCCAGGTAGGTCAAAAATCCACTGCCATCCTCGGCAAGCGCGTCCTGGTTTCGATTGCGAAATTTCTCGAGCTCAGGCTCGCTGTCCGATTCCACCCAGCGCGCCGTATGTATGTTGATGGGCTCGTAGACAGCTTCAACCTGATATTCATCCTTCAGGCGAAAGGCCACTACCTCGAACTGAAGCACGCCAACCGCACCAACGATGATTTCGTTGTTGCGCAGTGGAAAAAACACCTGCACCGAACCCTCCTCGGACAACTGCTGTAAGCCCTTGCGAAGCTGTTTCATGCGCAAGGGATCCCGCAAAATAATGCGCCGGAAGAGTTCCGGGGCAAAGTTCGGGATGCCCGTGTAGCGAATTTTTTCCCCTTCGGTGAAGGTATCGCCAATCTGGATGGTGCCATGGTTGTACAGGCCGATAATATCGCCCGAGATCGCCTCGTTGACCTGCTCGCGCTCGCCGGCCATGAAGGTCACTGCATCGGCGATCTTGACCGATTTGTCAGTTCGCACCTGGTGAATTTTCATACCCTTCTGATAGCTACCGCTACACACTCGCATGAACGCAATGCGATCGCGATGTCGAGGGTCCATATTGGCCTGTATTTTGAACACAAACCCGGAAAACCTCCCCTCTGAAGGCATCACCTGCCGCTGATCCGTCATGCGTGGAAGCGGTTTGGGGGCCCAGCGCACAAAATCGTCCAGCATCTCGCGCACGCCGAAGTTGGACAAAGCAGTACCAAAAAATACCGGCGTCTGCTTTCCCTCCAGGTAGGCCTGCTGATCAAACTCGGGGGCGGCACCTCGAACCAGCTCAACCTGATCCTTCAGCTCCTGTAGCTCGTCACCCAGCAACTCACGGGCTTCGGCAGAGTCGATGCCTGCAATGCGATCGTCTGGCGGCAGTTTGCTGCCAAAGCCCTGCCGGTACAGATGAATTTCGTCAGTGTAGAGGTTGTATATGCCCTTCAGGCGTTTGCCCATGCCGATAGGCCAATATATCGGCGCAGCCTCAATGCCCAGCACGCTTTCTATCTCGTCCAGCAGCTCGACCGGGTCTCTTACTTCGCGATCAAGCTTGTTGATAAAGCTAAGGATGGGGGTATCGCGCAAGCGACACACTTCCATCAACTTGATGGTGCGGTCCTCAACACCTTTAGCAGCGTCAATCACCATCAACACTGAATCAACCGCCGTCAGCGTGCGATAGGTATCCTCGGAAAAATCCTCGTGCCCCGGCGTATCAAGCAGATTGACAACGGCATCCTGATAGGGGAATTGCATCACGGCCGTGGTTACCGAAATACCGCGCTCCTGCTCCAACGACATCCAGTCGGACGTCGCCTTGGGCCCGTCGCGCTTGGCTTTTACTGCGCCGGCCACCTTGATCGCATTGCCGAACAGGAGCAGCTTTTCTGTCAGGGTGGTTTTGCCTGCGTCGGGGTGGCTGATGATGGCGAAAGTGCGGCGGCGAGCAAGCGCGGCCTCAAAACTGGACATAAACTAACTGCCGAAAAATGGAGCGCGATTATAAGCAATCGAGAGCTGCTAGTCAGGCTGGCGTGCTTTGCACTTTAAGATTTGTATGAAGCACTTCTAAAAGAGGGTCTGCTGTAGTTAGTATGAGGCACAAATTATTAGAACCGAGGGAACCCATGTCTTTTAACCTGCATCGCAATTCAGTCGCGACGGCCGTGTTTGCACTGCTGTTGCCAATCTCTACTTTCAGTTTGGCCCAGGGTGGCATGGGCGGAGGCGGAGGCGGCATGACACCTCCTCCCGCACCTGCTATGCCCACGGTCGAGTTTACCGATGCGTTGGTTCAAAAGTGTGCCAGCGAGTGGGCCAGCGCCTTCAGGGCGGGTGAGTCCGTTGAGATCACAGAAAGCTGTCCCTGGGATCAGGTACTGTTAACCGAAGACGCCTATCGAATTAACGCGGCAGCGGTTGACATGCTGGACGGCGAAGTAATCGGCTACAAGGTCACAACAGCGGGCGATGGCAGTGTGGTAGGAACCATAAAGACAGGCATGGTTCAGGCTGCAAACCAGGCGGTTAATCTGTCGGCTGGAGCCGGCGTAATCGCCGAAGCCGACATTATGGTTCGCGTTTCAGACGAGCGCATCAATCAGGCCACCAGCCTGGAAGAAGTGGTTCGCTATGTAGATGTCATGGTTCCCTTCATCGAGTCATCCGACATGATGCTGGGCGAAGGCCTGGGTCGAACCAAGGCGCTCTGGACTGCATCCAACGGAAATGCACGTTACGGAGTGATGGGTGACCCTGTTCCGGTTGAGCCTACCAGCGACTTCATCGAGCGTTTCGGTGCCATGCAGGTTGTGGTAGTCGATGATCAGGGGCAAACGCAGAAAGACAGCTCGGCGCGCACCAATCCATTGAACGCTGTGCTTACCGTGCTGGAAGAGTTTGACGCCCGCGGATTGGGACAGCGCCTTGAGGTGGGTGACCTGATCAGCTTGGGTACTTACGGTGGCCCGATTCGCACTGTTACGCCAGGCAGTTCATTGACCGCAACCTACATCGGCCTTACCAAGGAACCGATCGAGGTAACTGCCAATTACGAATAAGGCCTTGCCGGTCTGAATAGCGGAGTATGCTGTCGAGTGCAGCCTCCAGAAATTAACGGGGGAGCAGGTCAGGCCGATATCAAGTGTCGGCCAAAGCCTGCGCCGTCAGGGTGTCTCTTTGCCTCCCTGGCAGTTTTAACTATAAAAACAAGGTGATAATGAAAATCAATCGACGAGAACTTCTCAGAAAAGCCGGATTTTTCTCCGGCTATTTCGTGGTAGCTGCTGCAAGCCAACCCTTCATAAGCAGCTTTGCAACCGCCCAGCCGGGCGTATTCAGGTTTCCGCAGGTAGAGCCGCGATTCCCGCAGGGAGTCGGTTCAGCCGACCCGCAACCGGACGCAGTACTGGTATGGACTCGAGCCATCCCGCAGCGAGACGGTGACTACGGCGACGATCAGCCGGTGATTCTGCAAATGAGCAAGGATGACACCTTCGCTGAGGTGGTGCTCGAACGTTCAATGACTGCAACCGAGGCAACCGATTACAGCATTCGAGCCGTGGTGAAGGGCCTCGAGCCAGATACCACCTACTACTACCGTTTCATCATTGACGACGCCAATATGAGCCGTGTTGGCCGCACCTGGACCGCACCGGCAAAAGGCACGCGCCGCCCTACTCACGTGATGCTGGCCTCGTGCCAGTCCTGGCCGCCGAAAAAAATGGGGGCATACCGAAACTTTCTCACCTCGCAGGAGCGAGGCGACAACCCGCGCGTCGACTTTATTCTGCATGTCGGCGACTACATTTACGAGACGGACTATACCGGCCCAGAGCCGCTTATTCCCATCAATGGCAATGAGACAGATTTCGATCGTCGCCTCTCGGTTTACCGCCAGTTCTACCGCGGTTACCTGCAAGACCCGGATTTGCAGCTCACTCGCGCCCTTTACCCCTTCATTTGCATTTGGGATGACCACGAATACGTGAACGATGCCTGGCAATCTGGCGGTGTCCGCGGCACACCTGATCAGCCGCGCCGACTTGCGGCCACCCGTGCATGGTTTGAATTTGTACCGCAAATTCTGGACGAGAGCCCGGATTTCTACGGTATTCAGAATCCTGCCCACGACTACCGTCAGCCAGACGGTATCGAGCGCACCCGTCGCTTTGAGGATTTTGACCAGGAGTTCTTCTCGCAGGAACCCAATAACCTGAAAGCCATTCAGGCCATGACCATTTATCGCACCGTGCAATTTGGAGATATGGTCGACCTGATTGTGCCCGACGAGCGCAGCTATCGCGGCCCTTCCGGCAACCCGGGTTGGAGCCTGAACAACATAATCACAGGCAACAGCGAAGTGTCTGCCTTTTCCGGCATGGAGCTGTTTGACGGCAAACTGCTGCGAACTCTGGCAGACGGGCGCGCAGCCAACGGTGGCAATCCACCGGCAATGGTGGAAACTCCGGCCGGCATGGTTGAGAACCCACGCATCAACGACCCGCAAGTCACCATGCTGGGCAGTAAACAGAAAACCTGGTTCAAGAATGCCCTCAAGGCCAGCCAGGCGCGCTGGCGGGTTTTGGCCAACTCTGTCCCCATGATGGGCTTCACCCTCAACCCTGGCGACCTGAACCCTGAACTGGCCAATGGTTACAAGTGGACCGACGCCTGGGACGGCTACCCCAACGAGCGCGCCGAGTTAATGCAATACATCAAGGACGAAGGCATCACCAACACGGTCTCGCTAACTGGCGATCGACATGCTCACTATGCCGGCCTGGTAGCAATCGACTACGAAGAAGATAAACCGGAATATGTTATCCCCGAGTTTGTTTGTACGGCCATTTCTGCGTTTCCGCGATCGGGCGATATCGCAAACGCGCTTGGTAGCTACGGGCTGGAACATCTGGCCGAATACGCGATGCCCGCATGGGACGGTACGCCGGAGATTGTCGCCAATTGCAACGTGCTGATGCGCCACGGTGCTCACGCAGCGCAGGTTATGTACGAAACCAATGACCGTGAAAAGATGCTGGAGGCCGCAAACCCCGACGTGAATCCGCATCTGGAATATGCCGACAACGATGCTCACGGCTACGTACTGGCCCACTTCTACGACAACTACATGAACGTGGACTTTGTCGCCGTGCCTCGTCGCGAGTGGAACCCTGAAATTCACCCGATTGGGCCACCCGCTCGACGCAAGGTGGGTTTTCGCACCGATGCCTGGCGGGCGGGCGAGCGACCTGCCGTGGTGGCAACCTACGCCGAAGGCGAACCGAACTTCGGCGACGGCTAACAAAAAAGGGGCTTCGGCCCCTTTTTTCTTTTTCGATCTTTCTGCCCCACACCGATTCGGAATCTAAAAGAAGGGCTATTATCTAATACATTACTTTAATATATAACCATATATTATTGTTTATTAAAGCTTTTATTCCCATTCAATATATTTGGATCCAGCAAAGACTCGAGCTCCGGGCGCGAAATACCGGTTTCTTCTTCAGCCACCTCGATCACTGACCTGCCCTCAATGAAGGCGCGCTTGGCAATGGCCGCTGCCTTATCGTAGCCAATCCGGTCGTTCAATGCTGTCACCAGTATGGGGTTTCGCTGAACCATGCTGGCCAAATGCTGCGTATTTACCTGTAGCCCTTCAAACACCTGGTCCGAAAGCGAATCACAGCAACGAGCGAGCCATTGAGAGGAGTCGAGCAGGTTGCAGGCCAACAGCGGCAACATCACATTTAGCTGAAAATTGCCCGACTGCGCGGCTACTGTATTGGCGGTATGCAGACCCTGCACCTGAGTCGCGGCCATCAGCACGGCTTCCGGTATCACCGGATTCACCTTGCCCGGCATAATGGACGAACCCGGCTGAAGCTCGGGCAAACGCAGTTCTGCCAAGCCCGCATTGGGCCCACTTGCCATCCAGCGCAGATCATTGCATATCTTGATCAGGCTAACTGCCACTCCCTGCAGCAAGGCACTTGCAGCCAGAGCGCTCTCCTGGCCGGCCATGCGACTTGAAGGGTTGTCCGCAACACCGATTTCCAGTTTCAACTGATCGGACAGCAAACTGGCCACGGCGCCCGGGAATTCCTCGTGACAGTTCACTCCGGTGCCCACTGCAGTGCCGCCCAGAGACAATCGGGACAAATCGGAGGTGACCTGCTGTAAACGGGGCAAATGCCCCTCCAGTTGCACGGCCCAGGTTTCTGCCTCCTGAGCCAGGCTAACCGGCATGGCATCCATCAAATGGGTTCGACCCGTCTTAATCTCTGCACCCCAACCAGCCGCCCTGGCGCGAACCTGCTCGATCAGGCGCTCCAACGCGGGTTTCAGGGTTCGCTGCAACAACAACAGGCAGGAGAGCTGCAGCGCGGAGGGAATCACGTCGTTGCTGCTCTGACCGCGGTTGACCATATCGTTCGGGTGTATCTCCAGGCCGCTCTCTTCGGCCGCCAGGCTGGCGATCACTTCGTTCAGATTCATGTTGGTAGAGGTACCCGAGCCGGTCTGCCAACGATCAACCGGAAACTGATCTTCGAAGTCGCCACGCACCAGCCGCAATGCCGCCTGAGCAATGGCCTGGGCTTCACTATGCCCAATTTCCTTTAGTTCACCATTGACCTGGGCAGCGCAGCCTTTAATGCGGGCCAAAGACCGAATAAAGGAAACCGGCATGGCACCGCCACCCAGTCTAAAGTTTTCGACCGCACGCTGGGTTTGCGCCTGCCAAAGCGCCTCTTCAGGCAGCTTCAATTCGCCCATGCTGTCTTTTACTGTCCGGGTCTTGCTCATGGCCTGTCTCCGGTCAAAAGAATGCTCTGGTTTACCCGCTACCTTTCAGGCTTCAGATATGCGCCGACTGGATTACCAGCATCTTGTCGATCTGCATTTCTTCGTAGGTGTAGGGGATACCGCCTACGCCCAGACCCGACTCCCGCAGCCCGGCAAAGGGCATCCAGTCGACCCGGAAGGCAGTGTGGTCGTTGACCATAACGGCAGCCGCATCCAATTCGCTGTATACCTTCATGGCGGTATCCACGTTGTCCGTGTAGACAGCGCCCTGAAAGGCTGCCGGCAGGGAGTTTGCCCAGGCGATGGCGGTATTGATGTCCTCTACCTCATAAACGCAGACAACCGGCCCAAACACTTCCAGTTCGCTTACCTTGGCATGCAGTGGTGGGTTCAACAACACCGTGGGGCGATAGAGAGACTCGCTTATTGGCTCGCCGCCGCAAATCAATTCAGCGCCCTGCCCCACAGCCTCCGTTACCCAATCGTGTATGCGGTCGGTCTCTCGTGCCCGAATCAGTGGCCCCACTTCAGTAGCCGGATCGGCCGGATCACCACACACCAGCTGTTCGGCGCCCTGCTTCAGCCTCTGCAACAACTCCTGGGTGTTCCCGCGGCAAACGTATATGCGCTGTACCGATACACATACCTGTCCGGCGTGATAAAACCCACCCTTCAGAATTCCGGGTACCGCCAGATCAAGGTCGGCATCGTCCGCTACGATAAGCGGTGCCACGCCGCCGTGCTCCAGAGCACATCGCACGCCGGGGGCCAGATTGGATCGCAACATCCAGCCCACATCACCCGAACCAATGAAACTGAAAAAGCCCAGTCTGGCATCTGACGCCATGCTACTTGAAAGCTCCCGGCTGGCCGGCACCAGGCACTGGCACCATTGCCGAGGTAATCCCGCCTCATGCAACAGTTTGGTCAACAAAAAGGCTGACAGCGGAGTGTCCTGGGCCGGTTTCACAATAACAGGGCAACCTGCAGCGACAGCAGGGCCAACCTGATGCACAATCAGATTGAGGGGATGATTGAAGGCGCTGAAAGCCAGCACGACTCCAATGGGTTCCCGGGAAGTCATGGCCAAACGGTTCAGGGAGCTGGGCGTCATACCCATAGGGATCTCGCGGCCCGAGTCGGAACGAATGCACTCAGCACAATTGCGCACGCCATCAATCGCGCGCTCCAGTTCTACAAGGGTATCGCGATAGGGCTTTCCACCCTCGGCCAACGCTACCTGAATCAATTGCTCACGGTTGGCCTCCATCAGGTCGGCCAGCTTGCGAATAATGTCAATGCGCTGGGGTGGATCCAGCCACTGGCTGCGATCGCGAAACAGCGAATGGGCCCGCTCCAGGGCGATTTCAACCCCTTGCGCCTCGACCTTTTCGATGCGGCCGATTACCGAGTTGTCGTAAGGGGATGTGACCTCTAGCCAGTCGTCGGTTCGAGGTGCTCCATCAATGGAGCAGGCAAAATCCAGCATAACTACGAATCTCCGGGATCAATTCTTTTTCAGGCGCGAGATTACCAGGGCAGTTTCGAACCATCCCAGTGGTAGAAACTGCCAGTTTCTGCGCTATTGGCCTGCGCGGCCACCTGCAGAATACGATGCGCGGTTTGATCAGAGTTGTAAAGGCGCGATGCCGGAATGTTCCTTTGAAAAGGCTTAGAAAGTGCGGTGTCCGTGGTTCCCGGGTGAACCAGATTAACACTGCTTAGCGGAAAGCGACGTGCCCACTCGATGGAGAGGTTTTTCATTGCCATATTCAGCGCGGCCTTGCTCATACGGTAGCTGTACCAACCGCCAAGATGATTGTCGCCAATACTGCCAACCATCGCAGAGAGCGAAAGCCATACCAGCTCCTTATCGCGCTTCAGCAGGGGTTGCAGTGCACTAGCCAGCGCCAGGTGTGAATAGCAGTTGGCCCACATCAGCTCTTCACACCAGCCGGCGTCGAACTCTGCCAGCTTTTTCTCCGGCCCTCTCTCGCTCTGATGCAGTTTGCCCATACAGGCGATCACCAGATCCGGGCAAAAATCCGCTTGCGCCAGCCGTTTACCGAGCAACTCTGGCTGATTGGCATTCCAGGGCAGCCACTCAACGCCTGGTAAGTCCGGCATTTGGCTGCGGGACACCCCATACAATTTGCGCCCCTCCACAGGCTCACTGTTCAGGGCATGCAACAACGCCTGGCCAATGCCACCGGATGCGCCCGCCACCAACACCCGACGAAAGCGCGACAATCCGCCGGAATTCATTCTTCTCCCGGCAGTGGGATAAATTCGTCGTCGCCGGGCACTGGATCAAAGCGCCCTTCACGCCAGTCGTCTTTGGCTTGCTCGATACGTTCCGGCCGGCTGGACACCAGATTCCAGTACATATGCCGGATTCCAAGTGGGTGCCCACCAAACAGCGCGATACTGGCGTCAGATTCGGCCAACACCCCATCCAGCTGGCTTCGATTCAAAATCGCCAGCTGCCCATTCGCGATTTGACAATCACCCGCCTTCACCCGCCCTTTTAGGAGGTAGAGTGCTACTTCCTCAGCATCCGGCAAGGAGAAATGGGCGCCTCGCTGCATACTCGCCTCCAGGTAAAGTGTGGGCGAAATCTGTCGAACAGGTGACTCCAGGCCGAATGCCTGCCCCACCAAAAGCCGCCCGCTAAATCCTTCGCCGGAAAAGCGCGGCAATTCATCAGCGGCGTAATGA